>JAPUFZ010000099.1 GCA_027293245.1 Gammaproteobacteria bacterium | reverse complement strand
AAACAACTAGTTTAACATCTCGATCTGCCCAGGTCTGCCGCGCAGGGGAATTGTCCCGTAATTACTACAACACCAGAGTTGTGATGGCTAAGAAGCGAAAGCGGAAAAGTTGCCTGTGGCTGGCAGGGCACGAGCAACCTTCCCGCTTTTCGAGGGACTAGTTTGCGGGAGCAAAATCCATGTATTTCGGTCGACCGTTTGGATACAGGCCTGGAGAAACCGTATCTCGATACAACAGGACTACCGGAGGATGCATCAGCCATAAGAACGCAGCAGAGCTATCCATCAAGCCCTGCATTTCCTGATAAATACCGGCGCGTACACTTGATGAGCTTTCGGCCACACCTTGAGCATGCAGTTTTTCAAATTCCGGATTGTCGAACCATTCCCAGTTCCAAATGCCTTTTTGTTCGGCCAGGAACCACTGCGTGGCCCAGGCGGGATCGGGTGGGTTGGTGTACATTTTCAGGGTCAGCTGCATTTTATCGCCCTTGGTATCGCCGAGACTCCAGAAGGAACCGCCATCCAGGACATTGATTTGCATGTCGATCCCGACTTCGGCCAGATTGGCCTGAATTATTTGCGCAGAGGTGACCCGATCGGTTTCATTATTAACCTCCAATTCCAGCGTCAGCCCTGAGACACCCGCCTCATCGAGCAATTTTTTGGCGCCGGCGACATCTCGCGGAGCCGGGCTCATAGCGTTATAGCCAATAAGTCCCGGTGCAATAAAACCTGTTGCCCGATCGGGAACACCGAAATACGCCCCTTCCAGAATCGCGTCGACGTCGACGGCCATTTTTATCGCCTGGCGTACGCGCACATCTTGAAGCGCGCCGTTGGATACATTCATGCCCAGCCACAGATAATCGAGCGAGGGCCTGATTTCGAGCGTGCTGTTCGCGGGCATGTTTTCCTGCATAACCCGAACAGAACTGAGGGCAATATTGGCAAAGTCGAGTTCACCAGCTTCGAACGCAATCTCGGCGGCTTTCACATCACTAATGATCAGCAGAGTCAATTTGTCGTACGCCGGTTTTTTCCCCTTCCAGCCATCGTGTGCTACCAGTTCGATCCGTTCCTTGGGAACCCATTTCCCGATCTTGTAAGGACCGCCTGTGGCGATGGGATCGGTGGTGAACTTGCCACCCGCTTCTTCGGTGGCTTTTTTGGAGACGATCGACCCGGCCAAATAGGGCAGGGTGCTGGTCCAAAGTGGAGCAAACGGATCATTCAGGTGGATGACACCCGAGTACTTGCCCGTGACTTCGACTTCCTTTAATGTGACCCAGTCTCCAGCAATGGGTGAAGCCAAGTCTTCGTCGAGGTAGCGCTCATAGGAATATTTGACATCCTCTGCCGTGATATCGCCATAGCCGTTGGTCCAGGTGAAGCCTGGCTTGAGTTGGAAATTGATGGTCGTGTCGTCGATCTGTTCGATGGACTCGGCCAGCTGTAATTCCCATTCCCAGATGCCACCTTTTGCAGTGGACTTAAACTCGATCAGTTTGGGAAAAATCGCGTGGATGATGTGAGATTCCTGATCGGATTGCCAAAAGGCCGGGTCGAGGATATTAACCGCCCCCCCAAGCCTGACTTTTAGTTCAGCAGCCTGGGCCGAAGGCAATATGCTGGCAGAAAAAACCGCAACCATGCCAACAAGAATGATTCGTGGTAGCAGAAAATACCGCCGCGAGTGCCTTTGTATTTCTGGAAGCAAGCTACCCATCTGATTGTGTTTCATCATTCTCCCCTCTCGAATTTTGGATGAACAGTTACCAGCGGACACTCCCGTACAGAATGTGATCTGTGTCGCGCCGATCCAATCGGTAATTTTTATATATAAACCTCGACTTAAAAAATGACCTAACAGTACACAAATTATAAAGGTCTATTTTCATATTACAAGCTGCGAAATATCATCCAATAATCTCTCATTTACTCTGATATTCACCAAAATCCCTAATTACCGGCGTTTGCTGTTGGGGGCAAAAACCCCATGAAAACGTGTGAGATTGACCCTCGGTTTTGGTGAAGGCACTTCCCGCCAGTCGATCCAGTCGAATTTCAGCCACCAGGCATGCCGATATCTTGCCGCTTCTTTCGCAATCTCAATGACAGGTTAGTGCTGCCACCTCAACTGGTCGATGCAACACATGCGTTAAATCTCTCTGCCGGTGTCTCGAACTCTAAGGTTTTTCGGGGTCGTTCATTGAGCTGACGAGCCACGGCATTCAGCCTTGCTTGAGAGTGTAATGATAAATCAGTTTCTTTTGGAAAATATTATCTCAACAATCGGTGGGTGTTCTCGTTCGGCTCGAACTACAGGGAGAGGTACCGAGTTTGATCAACCGATCCGACGGCTGTGAATTTCACCCACGCTGCCCATTTGTGCAAGAGAACTGTCGGACCCGCTTCCCGGAGCTGAGTTTACATGGAGAAAATCATAGTTACCGGTGCCACTATCCGCGACATGCGGATTAAACTAACCCGAACCAAATTTCTGTTAACGACATTTGGGACGTCTGCTCGACCAGGGTCGTCGGTCTTCGATCGCTTGGCCAATTTGAAAAGTTGTAACATCGTCATAAGGTCGGCCAACGATTTGTATCCCGACAGGTAATTCCCGATCGGTCATCCCAGCCGGCACACTCAATACCGGGCAACGGTTAAACATATTGAACAATACTGTCATTGCAGTATCGGTATCCGTAATTTCCCGGTCATTTACCACGATAATATCTTTTTGCCAGTTTTCCGCCGGTACCTCCGGGCAGGAAACCCCAGGGGTGATCAGGGCATCGTATTTTTTGAACAATGGCCCAAGATGGTCAATCCATACATTGCTCGCAACCTCCAGGCTTCTGCGATAATCGTCAGCGGTGACAGCAGATGCAGTGTCGTATAATTGAGGGATGTAGTCGCTCATTTTATCTCCATGATTGCTCACAGCATCCTGCAAAAGCCCGGAAAAAATAAACTCCTGATTCGCATGTGCAAGCTCGATCGCTCGACTGGCCCAGTCAATCTTAATTTCCGTCACTTGGGCACCTGCATCCCGCAACGCAGCCAACACTGCCAGAGTCTCGCGCCTGACATCATCTACCACCAGGTAATGGCCAAGATCCATCGAGCAGGCAATTTTCATAGTCCGCACATCCCCGAGATCATCGGGAATAACAATTTTTTGCCGAAGGCTATTATGGTCGTGCGGATGCTGGCCGGACATGATATTTTGCATCAACGCGGAATCGGCGACAGAACGGGTTATGGGTCCTACGCTGACATAGGGGTCGAACGATGAATATCGATCGAGCGGGTTGCGCCCATAAGGCGATTTGTACCCGACTACGCCACATTGTGCGGCAGGTTGGCGTATAGAACCAGTACTGTCGCTACCGGTGGCAATCGTGGTAGCGCCGGCGGCAACTGCCGCCGCCGATCCACCCGAGGAGCCCCCGGGGGTAATGTCCAGCCGCCAGGGATTGCGGGTTATCCCCCACATACGCGAATGGCAGGTAAACAGCCAGCAAAACTCGGGGCAGGTGGCACGCGCAAAAAAATTCGCACCGGAACGCATCAGGCGTTCAATCGCCGGGTCCGTATGTTGATCGATTTTGTCCGCATTTATTAGCGACCCGACCGTCGCCCGAATACCCTTTATCGGCAAGCTGTCCTTGACCAGAAGTGGTATACCTTCCAGCTGCCGCGCATTGCCCTTGAGATACCTGGCCTCAGCTTCCTTCGCCCTATCTTTGGCCTCTTCGAAATATTTATCGGCAAACGGATTGACTGTCTCATCGATCTGATTCGCGCGTTGAATTATCGCTTCGAGTAATTCTACTGGTGATAGTTTGCCCGACCTGAAATGTTCAAGTGCATCAATTGCCGATAGAAAGTGGAGTTCGTCAGTATCCAATGACACGCTATTTCCCCATTGTTGGAAACGGATTATTAAAACGGCCGCATAACATCGGACAACTTTACCAGCCTCAGTGCATCATATCGCTCTTCAGTTTCATAGCTATCAAAGCCAAAACGAAAGGCCGTAATTCCATTCGGCATCGTCTGGATAATCTGACCACCGTAGCCCCTCATGGTAGGAATCCACAGCATTTCTCCATTGCGTGATCGGTAAGGCAAATGCCAGATCCCGCTGTGGTAGTGAATTTCACCATCGGCAGTGTGTATGCCGGTGGGCAAACCTTTTTCCAGAACGGGATTAAAGAATTCATTCAGCATCGAGGGTGCCAAAATTTGCTGATCTCCAATTTTACCACAATCGAGAATCAACTTGCCCAAGCGGGCAATATTGTCCAGGCTTAACAACAACCCCGCATCGCTGAGCGGCACCTGCCTGGATGGTTCAGATTCTATCGTATGAAACTTGACTGCATGGTGAATTCGCGCCGGTGTATAAACTTCATCACGCACCATATCCCAGAGGCGCGCGTCAGCACCGCGAAACTGCTTCAATATTGCATCCATTGCTGCGCCGGCAATATACATATCCTGGTCGCGATATCGGGCCACGGTTCCCGCTGGCCATGGGAAAGCGGGGCAGGCGAAAGCCGCGGTATTTTTCTCCTGCTGGCTCGGCGCCAGAAACCAGGCATGGTAGTGATTGTAACTTGCGAGCGCTTCGTCAGATTCCAGTGACTGTTCGGGTTCGAGCAGATAATCGGCAAATATGTCGAGCGGCTCTTGATAACAGGCAGCGGTGCCAATGCCACTGGCCATATTCAGACAATCCCCAATGGTAATCTCCGACCAATCCGGATTGTTTTTAGCTTCCGGCAATAAATCGGCTACCCTGGACTCGCGTGGGTCTCGACCGGTAATCTGTGCAAGGCGCAAACATGCGACACTGCAAAAAGCTGTCTTGGTAGCAGACCAGATACCAAACTTCATCGAGCCCAGATAAGGGTAATCTCCCATTGAGGTGCGGCATGGTGTCGCATAAATTTCATCGTCAATTATCAGTCCGCTGACCATGGTGGAATCGCTTCCAAATCCGCTTTCAATGTCATCGAAATATTTTTGAGTTTTATCCGATTGCCAATCTGCCAGTGGTTTTATTGGCAACCGGTCTTGTTTCTCGAAATTGTATGCCTCGAGCACAAGGCCAGTTTCATCGGGATCGAGTGGTCGGGATGATGCCTGCAACCATCCCCAGGCCTGTAAATTATCGGGACAAAGAAATGCCTTGGTCTCGGCAACGATCTGAAAAAAAATCGGCGTCACATTATCTTCGTTATACAAAAAGCTGGCAATTCCGTGGTGGGTATCATTTTCAAAAATATTGGATAGTTGAAATGGTAGCGCCGCTCGCGACCATTGCCCGTCGCCCTGCTCCGACCAGACTCTACCGGGTG
>JAPUFZ010000098.1 GCA_027293245.1 Gammaproteobacteria bacterium | reverse complement strand
TCCGACAATCTGTTCATGGCATATTGCCATGTTGCCCATGATTGCATAATCGGTAATCACACGGTATTCGCCAACGCGGCCTCCCTGGCTGGCCATGTGGAAGTTGGTGATTATGCAATTCTCGGCGGTTTTGCCGCGGTTCATCAATACACACTGATCGGTCGAAAATCGCTTTGTGGCATTGGTTCGGTGGTGATTCAGGATGTTCCCCCATATTCAACTGTGGCAGGTGATCGCGCACGCACCATAGGTATCAACAAGGAGGGCTTAAGGCGTAAAGGGTTTTCCCCTGAACTGATTCGTGCCCTGCATCGCTCATTTCGTGAACTGCTGAAGTCACGTATTAACCGAAGCGAAGCATTTGAAAGGTTACAACCTTTGTGTGATCAATATCCAGAAGTGGAAGAGTTCGTCAGCTTCATCAGGAATAGCGAAAGAGGGATTGGTCGCTAGTTCGGTTTCTCGAGTGGTTCAACTCTGCGCCAACTAGTCATTATTCACTCCCCGAAAGCTTGTGTTAAGCGCTATACAGCAGATCCTCCCCTGATATTGATCGAATAGGAGAGCTAGTTAACAAAAACGGAAGCTAAAAAAGGCGTAGTATCTATAATTGTCTGGTAAAAAGGTGTTAATTTAGACTGGTTCCCTGCTGTTGATACGCGGCAGGCCGGTACGATTTTGAGGAGTATGTCGATGTACCTGAATATCCGTAGTATAAAAATAATTCTCGTAATCCTGTTATTTAGTTCATCCCATTCGTTGTATGCACTGGAAATTCAGCAATATATTGAAGGTAAGGATCACGCCGAGTACATAAAGAAGGCCACCGGTCTGAAGATTACCGAGGCAGGCGTGGTTTATGTTCCCAGTGAAAGAAAAGGAAGCCTGCTTAAAATTGTCGATGGTAAAATCGAACTACTCAGTATCGCGCCTGAAATTTTCAGGGATTCGGATACTGGTGGTATTGATCTACTCAAAAATGGCAACCTGGTAATCGTCAATGAAGGCAGTGCGCAGGTCGGCATAGTTACTCCGGACCTTAAACCAGTCAAGCTGTTTTCCAAGTCCGGCGGCGATCCCGGTGAGCAAAAAAAACCAAGGCCGGTTGCGGTCTCGATTAACAACCACATCTTTATCGGCGATTCTGGTAATAAGCAAATTAATGTCTTTAATGAGCAAGGCCTGTATCTTTACAGTTTCGGGCGCGATGGTGCCGGCAGTGCGGACCTGAGGAAACCAACTCACATCAGCATTGATGCGGATGAAAATGTCTATGTGCTGGAAGGTGAGGCACGAATCTCGATTTTCGATGTGCGCGGTAAGCTGATCAAGCGCTTCAGTGCCGAGGAGCTAAAACCTCTGTTCGATGGTACGCCGGAATTTACCGCGATGACGACTGACCTCGACGGGCACCTGTATCTGGCCGATGCAGTGACCAACCAGGTGACGATACTGGACTGGCGCAAACTGAAGCGCATCGGCCGATTTGGCGCACTCGGCCAGGCCCGTGCACAATATCTCAATATTACGCAGCTTTCAGTGAATAGCCATGGCCAGATTGCAATCCTCGATAGTAAAAACAAAAAAGTGGAAGTTTTCCAGCTAGAGCAAAAGAAATTCAAAACTCCGGTCATCAGCGACCAGGTGAAATTTGGTGCGGTTCAGGACGTCAACTGCACTGCAATACAGACATTCGTTGACGGTAAGTCGCTTTGTATCAAACCGAAAAAGGGCGGAATCGTAGTTTTATCGGCGGCTGGTAAGGAACTGGGTGTGTTTGCCGATGGGGTAAAAAAGGCGGTGGCGATACATTCAGACCTGAATACAGTCGCAATTATCGAGGGCAACAAGTTGCTGGTCTATGGCGTTGACGGCAAGAGTATCTTTAGCACGGGGCGTTACGGAAGTTCGGCCGGCGGCTTCCAGAAACCCCAGCACGTGTTTATATCCCATGGCCAGTACTACGTGAGTGACACAGGTAATAACCGGGTTCAGGTATTTTCTAGCGACGGTCAATTTGTCGAGGAAATCAAGGCCAACCAAAATGATACCAGGCTGTTCATAGAGGTCGGACCGATTACGGTCGACAGCCAGCAAAATCTGTATATTGGCGATGCCGGCGGTTCTGGATTGATTCGCGTCATCAGCAAAGAGCGGAAGCTAATTACCAGTCTTGGCATCGAAGCCGACTCTATCCACCGGGTTACCCGGTTTTACGCGCTCGATATAGACCGGCAGGACAAGTTGTATGTATTGGCGGCTACTGATTTTAATGATTATGGAATTCAGGTATACAAGGATTTCAAGCCATACAAGGCCTTTGGTTCGGCCGGTAAAAATGGCACCGATTATTATTTTGATGAAGTCGGGTCGATGTCTGTTGTATCTGGTGATACTAACAGTGTATTTATCAATGATAGGGACTTGAAGAAATATTTTCGTTTTGACTTGTTCGAATATCCCGACGCTGCCTTTGGATTGCAAATTGCAGCTAGCAAGTCCCATGTGAAACTGGAATGGAGCAGTTCCAGATCGCCACTGATTGCGGAGTACGAGATTCAGGCTTCGGTCAGTGAAAATAAGGGATTCAAAAAAATCTCCAGTGCGAAACAACTTAACCAGACGATACCGGCGCTAAAGGCCGGAAAATACACCTGGTTTCGTGTCGTATCGGTGAGTGGGCATGGTTTACGTGCAGATCCTTCGGCCGCAAGAGAAAATCATTTCCAGAAAATACTGGCGCTATATGAAGCGGGTCAGTATGCCGAGGCAATCCAAATAGCCGACAGATTATTAAAAATTGCTCCGGATAATTCCGATGCCATGGATTTGCTGGCAATGAGCCTGTACCAATTGCAGGATTACCCACGCTCGATCAGTGTATTTAAGCAACTGGAAGACGATCAGGCATACCGCAATAAGGCATTCAGGTACCAGGTACAGGCCTACTATCAACTCGAACAATACCTGGAAGCCAGATCGTTGATAGACGAAGTGCTGGCGGCAGGCCCAGAAGAAGTCGAGCCCTACCTGATCTGTACCCAGCTCAGCCTCGAACTCGACGATTCTATAGGTGCCGTGACCTGCGCCGAGGATGGCCTGGCATTACATGAAAGTAATATTGAGTTACGTTACTTGCTGGGACGGGCCTATATAGATGCGGGTCTCGCCGAAGAAGGTCTCGCCGCATACCAGACTGTGGTAGATGCCAATCCGGACAATAACGACATTAGACTGAAAATTGCTGGTGATATGTATGCACTTGGGGATTTCGAGGCTGCCCTTGGGCACTATGATGCGGTTTCCAGGCGGCAACCCAAATCGGGTGAGGCTGCAGTAGGCAAGGCGAGGGCATTGTTGAGCCTGGGCCGTGACGATGAGGCCAAGGCGATTGCGATCAAGTTGTCGGGCAAAAAGGAAACCAAAGGTGACGGCTATTATCTGCTTGGCAAGTTGGCGATGAAACAGGGCAAGAGTAAAGAAGCAGTACTGAGGTTGACCCGGGCGGGTAAAGACAAGCCCGAAGTTGTCGATGCCTGGGTATCCCTGGCTGACGCATATATCAATCTTGGTCAAAATCCAAAAGCGGTGCGGTCATTACAACAGGGCATCAAACACAATCCAGAGGCCTTCGAGCTCTATCAGCTGGCGGGCCAAATCGAACTCGAACAAAAACGATACCCGGAAGCGAACGCTTATCTCGACAAGGCCGTATCCTTGCAGGGACGGTCGCTGCTGGCGCAAAAACTCTATGCCCGGGGACTATTCGCGACGCGCAATTATCGATCGGCTGCGACCCACGCTGATTTGGCTGCGCGCATCGCACCGGAAGATCTCGATGTCCTGACACTGCAGGCAGAAATTGCCAATCAGCAGGGTAAGACCGGGTCTGCAATCGAGTATTTAAAAACCGCGATCAGTATAGATCCGGCCTCACCCGAGTTGCAATATAAGATCGGCCGCGTGTACCAGGATGCCAATCTGTTTGACGCCTCACGCGAGCATCTCGAAAAAGCGGCCAATATTAATCCAAGCTGGGCCAGCCCGCAGGTTGCTCTCGGCGATTTATTTACCAAGCGCCGGATGTTCGACGAAGCCATTGTCGCTTTCCAGAAGGCGGTCGAGCTTGATCCTTCAAACCAAAATCGGGCTATACTCAACGTCGCCTTTGCGGAAAAGAAAAAATCACTCGAGTTCAAGAGCAATGCACCCCAGTTATTGTTATCAGACCTGAACTTGCAGACTGTATTTTCCGCCGCCTACAAAAAATACCTCGACCAGCCAATAGGCAGTGTGACATTGCAAAATGTCGGCGCCACTGATTATGGCAACCTGAAACTGTCCTTTCAAATCAAGGAGTATATGGATTTCCCATCGATCATCGAAATAGCCAGTATCCGTGGTAACGAGACCCAGCAATTTGATATCAAGGCGACTTTTAACAACAGGATACTCGAAGTTGACGAAGACACAGGCGTTCAGGTTGAAGTGAAATTGACTTATCTGCGCGATGGCCAGAAAGACGATATTACCCTCACCCAGCCGATGACCATCTATGGTAAGAATGCGATCGTCTGGGGCGACCCGGCCATGGTGGGGTCGTTCGTAACGCCCAAGGACGATACCCTGCGCGACTATGTACGCCGGGTGGTAAACGAGTTTCAGCCGGACCCGGGTCCACTCAACGAAAAACTGGTCTCGGCGATGGCTTACTTCAGCAGTTTGACCGCGTCGGGGACTAATTACATTATCGATCCGAATACCCCGTTTACCCAACTTCGTGATGACCAGATAGACTACGTTCAGTTTCCACGCGAGACCCTGCGTCTGAAAAGTGGCGATTGTGACGATCTGTCGGTATTGATCAGTGCCGGGCTGGAAAATCTGGGTATCAATACCGCCTTTGTCGAAACCCCCGGCCATTTGTTCATGATGTTCGATACCGCTATCCCGGCCGAGGATTCCGGTTTGATCAGCCAGGACTCGAGTTTGCTGGTAATCAAGGACGATAGAGTCTGGATTCCGATCGAGGCGACTATGGTGAATACCAGTTTCACCGAGGCCTGGGCTGAGGGCGCGCGTAAGTATCATACCGCGCTTGCCGAAAGCAACCTCGGTATTATCGACCTGAAACAGGCCTGGACGCAGTACCAGCCAGTGACCTTGAGAAAGGCCAGTTACTCTATCCCTCTACCCGATCTCAAGCGTACAAAAAGCCTGGTAAAGCGAGAGATAAACCTGCTGCTGGTGAAGAGTATCGACCGACTGGTACTGCCTTATCAAATTATGGTAGCCAGTAATCCGAAAAATATTGCCGCTCGTATGCAAATAGCTATCCTATACGCCCGTTTTGGACTATATGATGATGCAGAGATCGCTTTTGAGGCGCTGACTGAACTCGCGCCGAACAATAGTGCGGTTTACTCGAATCAGGGTAATCTATACTTTTTGCAGGAAGATTATGAAAAGGCGATTGATAATTATACCCGCGCCGCCAGTCTCGACAGTGAAGACGGCGGTATTTTAATCAACTTGTCGATGGCGCAATACAAGGAAGGTAATTTGAACCAGGCTGCCAGCAGTTATAAGCAGGCAAAGCAGCTGGACTCAGTGCTAGTAGCGCAGGAATATGAAGCCTATGGCAAGTTGTTGAGTCAATAGAGGTTTAGCAAATGAAAAAGTTGGCGATAATATTGATGTGCATCACGGGTCTGCTGTTGAATGCAGGCCTGTATGCACAAGATAGTGCGATAAAAGAAACTGAAACCCATAATGTATTCGAGGGTATCTTTCTATCGATCTGGAGCAAGCTTAAATCACTCAATCCGACGCAAAAGCAATCGGCGAAGTCAACCACGGTTTATACTGCAGGAATCCGCGGTGCCGAGAACACCGAGACCCTGCTTAAGCCATACTGGAAGGATGATTTAACCAAGGATCCGCAATTCCAGGCCGAACTGGAGCAATTCAGCCAGGCGCAACGAAAACTGGATTCAGGCGAACTCGACCTGGCGGTTAAGGAATTTGACCAGTTTCTGAATCAATATAGTAACAGCGCATTACGGCCTAATGCCTTGTTTGCCAAGGGTATCAGTCTTGCTGGTATCGGCAAAAAGGAGCCTTCGATCGCATCGATGAAGCAGTTTATCGATGAGAATCCAAATCATCCCCTGGTCAGTGACGCAAAACTGGTGATTAGCGAGTTGGCGGGATAATAACAAAGTAGTTTTATCCTGAAAGCCTGCGATTGAACATCCTTGCTATCGATACCTCGACCGAGGCATGCTCGGCTGCGTTGTTGCGCAGCGATGGACAGGTTTTCGGTGAGTATGCGCTAACCCCACGCCAGCATACCCGATATCTGCCGCAAATGATGGATGCGGTACTGGCGGCGGCCGATCTTTCTAAACAGTCGCTCACACACTGTGCCTTCGCCAACGGTCCCGGTGCTTTTACCGGAATACGAATTGCCGCGGCAACCATACAGGGCATAGCCATCGGCTTAAGCATACCGGTAGTGCAGATTTCGACACTGGCAACATTAGCCCAGACCTGTTTCGACCGCTATGCTGCCGATAACGTAGTAGTAGCTCTCGATGCACGCATGGATGAGGTTTACTGGGCGCGATATAAAATAGACAAAAACGGGCTTGCCTTACTGGTGGGGGAGGAAAAACTGAATAAACTCGAAGACGTAGTTTTTGATTCGATTCCTGCCTGTGGCGCTGGACATGGTTGGGAAGTTGCGCCTGAATCCTGGTTAAATGGTAATACCGATATAATTATCGATTCGCAATTACTGCCGGATGCACGGTCTTTGTTAAAACTGGCCCAGCAGGCGGTGCTCGAAAATCATGTGCTTAGCGCCGAAAAAACCAGCATCAATTACCTGAGGAACCGTGTCGCCGAGCAACCCCGGCGCTGATGGCAAAGCGACTGGTATATCCTTACGGTATTGCATCGATTAGTGGCCTGCTTAAGAGTCAGGCCAGCGACTTCAAGGTCACCGAAGAGCTAGGGTTTGAGCCTGCTGGCGAAGGTGAGCATCTGTTTCTGCTAATCGAAAAATCGATGATGACAACGCATGAATTAATCGAACGTGTGGCGGGTGACTTTTTCATCAAACCCCGGGACATTGGCTATTCTGGCCTGAAAGACAAATTGGCTGTGACCCAACAGTGGTTGAGTCTTTACCTGCCCGGACAAATGAATAGCCTGGGGCTGCCCGGCGTTTCCGATTATTGTTTGCTTGATCACGCATGGCACAATAAAAAACTCCGTTCTGGCACACATCGCTCGAATCATTTTGAGGTTATAGTTCGTAATATCGAATCGCTGCCTGAAGCCACCCAGCAACAACTCGACATGATCCGTAATCAGGGTATGGCCAATTATTTCGGCGAGCAACGTTTTGGCCGGCAAGGCGATAACGTTGAACAGGCGCTACGAGTTTTCAGCAGTACCCGCCGATCGCGTAAATTGAGTCGATCGAAGAAGAGTTTGTACCTGTCAGCGCTGCGGAGTTTTTTATTCAATCGGGTGTTATCGGAGCGCATAGAACAGGGTATCTGGGATGCGCCAATCACAGGCGACGTCTTTATGCTGCGAGGTAGCCGGTCAATTTTTTATGAGTCGATCAATGAGGAATTGATTGAGAGATTTAAGCGCCAGGATATAGCCAGCACGATAAGCCTGTATGGTGTCGGTAATCGATTACTCCAGGTCCGTGCGCAGGAGATCGAAGATGCGGTACTGGCAGAATTCGAAACCATCAGGCACTGCCTGCTCCAGCAGAAGGCAAGCCTGCAAATGCGATCCACAAGAGTCGCGGTCACTGATTTCAAGGTAGAGTTCGATGAAGATGAGGCAACACTCAGAATCGAAGCAAGACTGCCACGCGGCAGCTACTTCACCACCCTGCTCAATCACTTCATTAACAGTGGAAGGAGTCAGTAGAAGAAAGTGAGGATCATGCCGGTATCGGACCATTCCATCCTCTCGTCATGCCGGCATTACAGCGCCGGTATGACGGTGCTTC
>JAPUFZ010000097.1 GCA_027293245.1 Gammaproteobacteria bacterium | reverse complement strand
TGTGACTGGCCGGACACATCAAATTCGGGTGCATTGCCAGGCCGAAGGTCATGAGATAGCAGGTGATAACAAATACGGCGATCAGGAATTTAACCGATGGATGAAACAAAGAAGGGTGAAGCGTTTGATGCTGCACGCCAGCCGGCTTGAGTTACCGCAGACAGACTTCAGTAGCGAGATTGTTATTAATGCGAATTTGCCCGATGCTTTCAACCGTTTATCGATTAATAATGTCTGAATTTACCAATGCAAACAAAGCGCTCATGGTCGGCGATACCAGCTATGATATAGCAATGACTCAGAATTAATCAGAAATCCGTTACCAGATTGGCGAGAATACATATGCCTGAATCCAACACAGAAATTGACTACCAGAAAATTGTACAAAAACTTGCGTTTGCCGCGATAAACGAGCAGCGACGGGCACGCCGATGGCGCATATTCTTTACCTCCCTGTTTTTTCTATATGTGACCGTGGTAGGGTTTATGCTAATCGATAGTGGCGCTTCTAAATCGTCGGCAGAGGGTAAACACACCGCTTTGGTCAAGCTGTCTGGCGTAATTGCCAGCGGTGAAAAAGCCGGCGCAGAGAACGTGATTATGGGGTTGAAGTCGGCATTTGAAGACGAAGATACCGCCGGCGTTATCCTCGAAATTAATTCTCCCGGTGGATCACCGGTACAATCTGCCTATATATATGACGAAATCAAACGCCTGCGTAGCGAACATGAATCGATTCCACTCTACGTGGTGGTAGCCGATATCGCAGCGTCCGGTGGCTACTTTGTCGCTGCGGCGGCAGATCAAATATATGTTAATAAATCGAGTCTGGTCGGTTCCATCGGCGTGCGTATGGACAGTTTTGGAGCTGTCGACCTGATGAAAAAAATGGGGGTCGAGCGTCGATTACTGTTGGCTGGAAAAAACAAGGGGCTGGCCGATCCGTTTTTACCCGAAGACCCTTTGCAAAAAGCTCATCTGCAGCAAATGTTAGATGAAGTCCACAACCATTTTATCGATGCGGTAAGACAGGGGCGCGGGGATCGAATATCGCAGCAGGACGATTTATTCAGCGGTTTGATATGGACCGGGGAAAAGGCGATTGAACTGGGGCTGGTGGATGAATATGGCACGACACAAACTGTCGCAAGAGATGTCATTGAGGCCGAAACGATCGTCAATTTTACGCCAAGAGGTGGGTTAATCGAGCAAATAGTGGATCGTCTTGGCGTGTCGATAAGCCGGCAGGTCCAGGCTTATTTTGGGTCAAACATCGGCTTGAACTAAGCCCGGAATTTAAGTTATGGAGATCAGGCCTTAAATAAGCGACGGATCTGTTTGGCGTTTGTGGGCAAGCTAAATTACCTCTATACCGGCGTTTTCAAGCATGCCGGTTAGACGGATTAAAGGCAGGCCTATTAGTGCAGTCGGGTCATCGCCCTGCATTTGATCGAACAGGCAGGCGCCGTAGCCCTCTGATTTAAAGCTGCCAACGCATTCATAGGGTTGTTCGACTTGCAGGTAATGTGTCAGTTGCCTGTCACTCAGCCGTCGAAATCGCACCTGATACAAAATGTCATCAACCTCGATAAATCCAGTCGCCCGATGTAACACGCAAACCCCGGTGTGAAAAATAACTGTTTTACCCTGTGCGGCCTTTAACTGCTTTAGCGCAGCCTCATGGTTACCCGGTTTTCCCAGGATCGTGCCATCGAGCAGAGCACACTGATCGGATCCGATGATTACCGCATCTGGAAATTTATCGGCAAGACTCTGAGCTTTCGCTTCTGCCAGGCGGCAGACATAGGCACTCTCCGATTCGCCTGACTCCAGGCTTTCATCGATTTCGGGGGAGTGGCACACGAAAGCCAGATGCAGTCGCGCTAGCAATGATTTTCGAAAAGCTGAGCTGCTGGCGAGAATGATGGGTGCTTGCAAGAAAGTTCCTGGTTTATGGATCTGGGTATGGGCCTAACACCGTTAGAGCGCAGGGCAAGGTGAAACACAGTATAATCAAAAGTCGCTTCAATTCCATGGAACCTGACGTTAATATAAATAGACAAGTTAATTTACATCAATGTAAAATGGCGGGTTGATGCAGGACAAACTACGACGGCGCTATCAGATACATAAGGAAGTGTCTCGAGGCTGTAGCTACGGGGGTAAGATCAGGGTCAGGGATCTGACCAGACTGGCTGAATTTCTGTACTCGGACGATGCGACTATTGAAGTTGAATTCGAATTTATTCGGAGCGAGTATGACGCGCCGATGGTGAAGGGCAGACTGGATACCTCTTTGCTGGTTGAATGCCAGCGTTGTCTTAAAGTGATGGAAAAACCCCTGGCGATAGATTTCAGCTTGCTGGTTGACGCGGTTGACGAACTGGTAACTGAGTCCAGCCTCGATACAATTTATAGCCAGGATGGCTACGTGGATATATTCGAAGTTGCAGAAGACGAGCTAATTCTCGGCCTGCCGCTGGTAAACATGCATGACGATGTTGCATGCAATAAATACTGGTCTGCTCAGGAGCAAGAACCTGAAGCGACCCTGGAAAACCCGTTTTCAGTGTTAGACAAACTGAAAATTAATTGAATTAATTTTAATCTGGAGATACCAATGGCTGTTCAAAAAAGTCGCAAGACGCCGTCAAGGCGCGGAATGAGACGATCGCATGACGCACTCTCAAGTGCCACTTTGTCGGTAGAACCGACCACGGGTGAAACGCATCTTCGTCATCACGTTAGTGCCGACGGCTACTATCGTGGGCGCAAGGTGATCGCCGATAAAGTTGTCGATGACGACGAATAGATTACGAACCTTATATAACCAGTTACGGGCGGCACTATCCGCCCGTAATTATTTCTGACCCAGAGTAAATGAAACAGAAAATCATCGCGCTCGATGCAATGGGGGGTGACCATGGCCCAAAGGTTATCGTTCCTGCTGCAAAAATGGCCTTAAGCGAAATTCCGGGTATTCAGCTTGTTTTAGTAGGCAATGAAAATCAGCTGCAATCCGAGGTTGATAGCCTGGGACTGGCTAACGAGGCCCGAATCAGGATTCATCATGCCTCGGAAGTGGTTGCCACTGACGAGGCCCCTGCGCTTGCACTAAAAAAGAAAAAAGACTCTTCGATGCGTGTGGCAATCAACCTGGTCAAGCAGCAAAGTGTTCAGGCCTGTGTTAGCGCCGGCAATACCGGTGCCTTGATGGCGACCGGAAAATTTGTTCTGAAGATGATACCGGGCATCAGTCGTCCGGCAATTTGTACCATGCTGCCAACGTTAAGCGGCCATACGCTGATGCTGGATCTGGGTGCTAACCTCGAATGTACGCCTGAAAATTTACGTGAATTTGCGATTATGGGGTCCATTTTGGCTCAATCCGTCGATGGACTGGAAAGCCCAACGGTAGGTTTGCTGAATATCGGTACGGAAGCAGGAAAAGGTAGTGAAGTTATCAAACAGGCCAGTCAACTGATCTCTGAAAGCGGGCTAAACTATTACGGCTTTGTAGAAGGTGATGATATTTACAAGGGTACTGTAGACGTCATCGTTACCGATGGATATGCGGGTAATATTTCACTGAAGACTGCTGAAGGACTGGCGGCACTAATCAGTCATGTGCTTAAGCGGGAATTCAGTAAAAACCTGGTGACAAAATTTGCTGCACTCGTCGCTTTGCCAGTGCTCCAGGCAGTGCGTAAAATTCTTGATCCGAGACGCTATAATGGAGCTAGCCTGTTGGGCCTCAATGGCATTGTTATTAAAAGCCATGGTGGTGCGGATACCAGTTCGTTTTATAATGCGATTAAAATTGCTAACATAGAGATCGAAAAAGACGTGCCTCAACGTATTTCCCAGGTAGTGGAATCCTATCTTACACAATCCGAGGAAAACCAAGCATGACCTACGCTCGTATTACCGGCACTGGCGGATACCTGCCGGAAAATATCATGACTAACCATGATCTTGAAAAAATTGTAGATACTACGGACCAGTGGATACGCGAGCGCACCGGTATAGAACAACGCCACATAGCTGTCGAGGGCCAGACCATGGTCGATCTGGCCGAGATGGCAGCCCGCAGGGCCATCGAGGCTGCGGATATAGATGCGCAGGATATCGACCTGATTATTTTGGCGACTTCGACGCCGGATAAAATATTCCCTTCTTCAGCCTGTATTTTACAGGCAAGGCTCGATATACACGGTTGCCCGGCTTTCGATGTTCAGGCCGTTTGTACGGGCTTTATATACGCCATGACGATCGCGGAAAAGTTTATTACAACCGGTTCCAGTAAAAAAGCCCTGGTGATCGGAGCCGAAGTGTTCTCGCATATTCTCAACTGGAAAGACCGTACCACCTGCGTGCTATTTGGCGATGGTGCGGGGGCTGTCATTCTGGAGGCAAGCGAGGATACCGGAATTCTTTCGACCCATATTCACGCAGACGGTAAATACGAAAATTTGCTGCTAGTGCCATATGGTATCGCCGATGGCTACGACAAGGTCAAAGCGGGTGAGGCCTTTATAGAAATGAAAGGAAATGAGGTATTTAAGGTCGCGGTGAATACCCTCGGCCGAATTGTCGATGAAACCCTGGCGGCAAACAATATGATGAAATCGGATATTGACTGGTTGGTGCCCCACCAGGCTAATATTCGAATAATCACCGCGACTGCGAAAAAATTGAAGATGTCGATGGACCAGGTTGTGGTGACCATCAACAAGCACGGTAATACATCGGCCGCCTCGGTGCCCTTGGCGCTCGATGTTGCCGTGCGAGACGGACGCATTAAGCCAAATGAATTGCTGCTGCTTGAAGCTTTTGGCGGCGGTTTTACCTGGGGTTCGGTTCTCACTCGTTTCTAGATAATATCGTCATCCCCTCTCCTAGGGGAGAGGGTTAGGGTGAGGGCGCGGGCGTCTGAGGCACCCTGGCTTAATTCGACGTCGGCATGGATTACACGTAGTAGGGTTGTTGTGATAGCATAAAGCTTGATTTACTGGGCTATCAACCATGATTAAGGTACTGCTAACCGATGACCACGAGCTGGTAAGAACCGGCATTCGACGTCTGCTGGAAGATAGCCGGCAGGTTAGCATCGTCGGTGAAGCCGATTGCGGTGAAAAAAGCATTCAGTTGGCGCTGGAGCTTCAGCCCGACGTGATTCTGATGGACGTCAATATGCCGGGTATCGGCGGTGTCGAAGCATGTCGGCGTATTTTGCAACGTAACCCCAAACAAAAAATCATCGTTCTCACCGTTCATAACGAACAGACTTTCCCCAAACGATTGCTGGAAATAGGCGCCAAGGGCTACCTGACCAAGGAATGCGGGGTTGAGGAAATGATCGAGGCGATCAAACAGGTATACGCCGGCCATTCGTATATTGCCACCAGTATTGCCCAGCAGCTCGCCTTGTCTCTATTACCGGGAAATGACAACCCGATCGATAAGCTTTCACGTCGCGAATTTCAGGTCATGCTGATGATTTCCCAGGGTCTGACGAATATTGCGATCTCCGATAAACTCTGTCTGAGCCCAAAGACCACTAGTACCTATCGCCTGAGATTGCTCGAAAAACTGGGTGCCAATAACGAAGTCGACCTGATCAAAATCGCGGTAGAGCAGGGCATGCTAGAGTTTGCCAGTTCAGAGTGAGTAGTGGACAGCGTTAGTGCCTGCCGCCGATGCGAACGACTGACCCGGTTTACGCGATCCGTCCAGCAGCAGTATCCGGATTATCACTGCCGTCCGGTTGCTGCCTTTGGTGATACTCGGGCGCGATTGTTAATCGTTGGCCTCGCGCCTGGCCTGCATGGTGCAAATGCCAGCGGCAGGCCGTTCACCGGTGATGCTTCGGGGGATTTGTTGTTTCAAACCTTATACAAATTTGGATTTGCCAGTCAGCCAGCTTCGCATTCAGTCGACGATGGCATGATATTAAATTCCTGCCGAATTACCAATGCAGTCAAATGCCTGCCCCCGCAAAATAAACCGCTGGGCCGAGAAATAACCCAGTGTAATGCGTTTCTCAGAACAGAAATAGAATCCCTGCCAGAGGGGGCGACTATCCTGGCCCTGGGTGCCATCGCACACAAGGCCATTGTTAAAGCACAAAGACTACCTCAAAAAGACTATCGGTTTGCGCATCATGCGGTGCATCAACTCAACGATGGCCTGTGTT
>JAPUFZ010000096.1 GCA_027293245.1 Gammaproteobacteria bacterium | reverse complement strand
CTGGCTACAGATGAAAACCCTGGTGGGTGAATTTTGTGGTGTCTGGTCAAACTAGATTTTCAGGCAGGCAAGATGGTAAATGAGTATTGCAATTAAAAATGATTTCGAATCGCACACTGTCGATATAAAGCAGTATATGGCGCAATTGGGCCAACGCGCACGGCAGGCGGCTGACGTGCTGTCATACGCGAATCCTGAGATAAAAAATGCTGCATTACTGAATATTGCCAGTGCAATTGATAAGCATCGCGGCCGGATCAGGAGCGAGAACGGTGTGGACATGCAGGCGGGTAAATCGGCAGGCCTCGAAGAAGCCATGCTCGACCGTTTGTTATTATCTGAGGTGCGAATTGATGCGATGATCGACGGTTTGAAGCAAATCGTATCGTTGGCTGATCCAGTGGGAGAAATCAGTGAACTGGCGTATCGTCCATCCGGTATCCAGGTCGGGAAAATGCGTGTCCCTCTGGGTGTTATCGGCATCATTTACGAGTCGAGGCCGAATGTCACCATCGATGCAGCGGGACTGTGTTTGAAGTCCGGAAATGCCAGTATTCTACGAGGTGGCAAGGAGGCAATACACTCTAACCAGGCCATTTACCGTTGTGTACAGCAAGGTCTTAAACAAGCCGGGTTACCTGAATTCTGCGTGCAGGTAATCAACACTGTAGATCGCGAGGCCGTTGCTGAGATGCTAAAAATGAATGAGACCATCGATGTGATCATTCCGCGAGGCGGCAAGTCTTTGATTGAACGAGTGGCTAGCGAATCGACTATTCCAGTGATCAAACACCTCGATGGCATATGCCATGTCTATATTGACGACAGGGCCGACCATCGCAAGGCGCTGGATATCGCGTTAAATGCCAAAACCAGACGCTATGGCGTTTGCAACGCTATAGAGACCCTGCTGGTAGCGGATCAAATTGCGCAGGCGGTCATGCCCGACTTGATAAAGGCATTTACCGACAAGCAGGTAGAACTACGGGGTTGCCCGCGAGCGTGCCGCTTCGACCCTGCGGCTATAGCGGCTGCCGATGACGAGGATTGGGAAACCGAATATCTGGCACCCATTCTTTCGATAAAAATTGTCGATGATATGGAACAGGCAATCGTGCATATCAACCAGCATGGATCGAATCATACCGACTCGATAGTCACCGAAGATTATACTCGCGCGCGGGAGTTTTTGCGCCGGGTGGACTCGAGTTCGGTTATGGTTAACGCATCGACCGCATTTGCCGACGGATTCGAATATGGCCTGGGTGCCGAGATTGGTATCAGCACCGACAAGTTGCACGCTCGCGGGCCAGTGGGTCTGATGGGCTTGACCTCGCAAAAGTATATCGTGCTTGGAGATGGGCATATTCGACATTGAAAACGACAGGTATTCTCGGGGGTACCTTTGACCCGGTGCACCGGGGTCACATACGAATCGCCGAGCAGGTGCGATCGCAGCTTGCTCTCGACAAGGTGCATTTTTTGCCCTGTGCAAACCCGGTTCACCGCGAACTGCCACAAGTCAGTGACACCGACCGGGTTGCGATGATTGAACTGGCAATAGCCGGGTATTCCGAATTCAGGCTCAATACGCTGGAACTCGATAGAGGTGGCGAATCCTATATGATCGATAGCCTGCGCCAGATTTGCGGGCAGAGTCAGTTTGAGCGGATTTTCCTGATCCTGGGTGCCGATGCGTTTAATCTTTTTCAAAGCTGGAAATCCCCGGAAGAAATTCTGCAAATAGTCAATCTCGTGGTTTGCCGTAGACCGGGTATTGAAATAAATCAATCGCTCGCTTCCGGTCACAGGGTCAACTCTATTGAAGCGCTTGGTGGCAGGAGCCATGGCTGCATCCTGGCCCTGGATATAGATGAAAATTCCTGTTCGTCCAGCGCTGTTAAACAGCAGTTGCAGACGGGCGATCATGCGCAGGCCGCATCCTGTTTACCAGAAGCCGTATTAAAATATATCGTGAGTAACCACCTGTATGAATAAATCGAATCAGTCGTCGCCTGCGTCTTTGCAAGCTGAGGCCATTAAAAAAGTGGCATTGCAGGCCCTTGAGGAGTTAAAGGCTGAAAATATTCAGGTCATCGATGTGCGAATCCAGGCCAGTTTTACCGATTACATGATATTTGCGAGCGGGAAATCGAGTCGCCATGTGAAATCTATTGCAGGGGAGGTAATCGACGCCGCCAAACTGGCCAAAATGCCTCCGCTTGGAGTCGAAGGAGAAGATGTAGGTGAATGGGTGCTGGTTGACCTTGGCGATGTTGTTGTGCATGTCATGTTACCGGATACGCGATTGTTTTATGACCTCGAAAAACTATGGGGTGAGGAACTGGTCGATACCGGGTATGGCACCCACTCTTGATGCAGCTTCAAATCATCGCGGTCGGGCAAAAAATGCCGACATGGGTAGATATCGCCTGCGCGGATTATCTCAGGCGAATACCGCGTGAGCTGAATATACAACTGACCACTATTCCCCTGGCACGGCGCAAGAGCAGGGTTTCGGCCGAGCAGCTCAGACGTCAGGAAGCGGGCTTAATCTTAAAAAAAATTCCTCGAGGGGGTTTCAGTATTGCACTCGACGAGTCTGGAAAGCAGTGGTCAAGTCTCGAATGGTCGGAACAATTGCAACGCTGGATGCTGGAGTATTCACAGGTCAATCTGATCATTGGGGGTCCCGATGGGCTATCTGAAGAATGCCGGCAGGTTTGCACACAGAGGATTGCGCTCGGCCGCATGACTATGCCACATGCGCTGGTACGTGTGGTGCTTATTGAGCAAATCTATCGCGCCTGGACATTGCTAAAGGGTCATCCTTATCATCGCGAATAAAAGGGGTCAACTTTCCCCCCGATCAGCCCCCGGTTCAGGCGGGCTTCAGGTTTTTGGGTTATTATCCCGGGAAACTCGGTTAGCGTGAAAAAGACGCGTTCCAACTGAGTTTCCCAGGATTCCAGATTTATGATTTTTCTTGCTTCAAACTCTCCACGACGGGCTGAACTGTTACGGCAGATAGG
>JAPUFZ010000095.1 GCA_027293245.1 Gammaproteobacteria bacterium | reverse complement strand
ACACCAACAATTTTAGAAGAAATAATAATCATCCAAACTTAGATATAGAAATATTATATATTTTAAAATTGGTCGGGACGGCAGGATTTGAACCTGCGACCACCTGCCACCCTGGCAGATGCGCTACCAGGCTGCGCTACGCCCCGATCGTGATTTTGTGGTATTGCTAGACTAGCGTTTGAGTAAGGAGAGTAATTCTTCCAGTTCTACCAGCGTTTGTCTAATAATTTGCTGGCTCCGGTTTATATCATTTTTCGCGCCTTCGCCTTCCAGTCGCTGGCGGGCGCCACCGATTGTGAAACCTTCATCATATAGAAGGCTCCGAATTTGGCGAATGAGCAGGACGTCGTGGCGCTGGTAATAGCGTCTGTTACCGCGGCGTTTAACCGGCTTGAGTTGCGGGAATTCCTGTTCCCAATAACGTAGGACATGTGGTTTTACTTCACAAAGCTCAGCAACTTCACCAATAGTAAAGTAACGCTTACCTGGTATTACAGGTAATTCGTTATTATTGCCCGCTTCCAGCATACGCCTCTACTCTTAGTTTAAGTTTTTGTCCTGGGCGAAAAGTCACTACTTTCCGCGCAGATATCGGTATTTCTTCACCAGTTTTAGGATTGCGACCCGGCCTTTCAGCTTTAGACCTGGTTAAGAAATTTCCAAAACCCGAGAGTTTCACTTGATGTCCTGATTCAAGCGCTACTTTAACCTCTTCGAAAAACTGCTCAACTATTTCCTTCGCTTCTCTCTTATTGAGACCAAGTTCCTCAAACAGCATTTCGGCCATGTCAGCCTTGGTCAGTGACATCAGGTTTACCTCAAGAGTGCGTTATATTGTTTTTTAAGCTGGTCGAGGACTTTATTAACTAGATTTTCGACGTCCTCATCAACAAGAGTGCGTGAAAAGTCCTGTAAAATCAAGCCCAAAGCGACACTTTTTCGATTATTTCTCACCTCCATACCAGTATAGACGTCAAATACAATTACTTCCTGTAAAATCTCACTTTTTATCGAATAAATACAGTTTATCAACTCCTGTACGTCAATATTGGCGTCAACCGTGAGTGCAATATCACGCCTGATCGACGGATATTTCGATAATTCACCGAAACTCGGTAATTTTGAGTGTAGTAACGAGGTCAGTTCGAGTTCGAATACGAACACCGGTTGCGTCAGTTGTAACCGGGCAATTACACCCGGGTGCAAAGCACCGACAAATCCAACAAGTTTGTCTTGATAAAGAACATCCGCACCCTGACCCGGATGTAACACCGGGTTAGTGGATTTAGCAAATCGAAAACTGCTCTGCTGTGATGGTTTCAATATGGATTCGAAGTTTCCCTTGATATCGTAAAAATCGACTTGCTGTGCCTGTGAAAACCACCCTTCATTATCCCGCGACCCGGTAATTACCGCGGCAATGTGGGGCCGCTGCTGTAATTCATTCTCACCCGGGATGAAACATAGCCCTGTTTCAAATAGTCGGACCCGTGATTGCTGGCGTTTTAAATTATACTGCAATGCCTGTACCAGGCCTGGTAAAAGGCGGGTCCGCATCACAGACATATCAGGCGAGATCGGATTCGATAACGCCAGGCTTGCCTGCCCCGGATCCAGTATCGATTGCAATTCGGGCGACACAAATGAGTAGGTCACCGCTTCATAAAATCCCTGCCCCACCATCACATCCCGTATCTCACTGGTACTTCGCTGCGTTTCCGAACAGCTTTCCATGTTAGCGTGCGCCAGTTCCCTGGTTCCCGGGATATTGTTATAACCGACCATACGGCCGATTTCTTCGATCAGATCTGCCTCGATATTAATATCGAAACGATAACTCGGCGGCACTACCATCCAGCCTTCTTCGCAGTCTTCCAGTTGCATATTCAGGCTTTCGAGCATGTTAACCACTTCGTCTCTCGATACCTGTATACCGAGTAGTCGATTGATTCGTGTATAGCGCAAGTTTACCCGGGGAACCTCAGGCATAAATTCAGCGTTAGTCACATCGATTACGGGTCCTGCTTTACCGCCGACAATATCAAGCAACAGTTCGGTGGCGCGATGCATCGCAATCACCTGAAGCCCGGGATCAACCCCCCGCTCAAATCGATGCGATGAATCCGTATGCATACCATAGCTCCGGGCCTTTCCCGCCATGGGTAAAGGTGCAAAGAATGCCGCTTCCAGAAATACATTTTTAGTATCTGCCTGAACCGAGGAATCCAGACCGCCCATGATTCCAGCCAGAGCCACGGCTTTTTTAAAATCGGCAATTACCAGTGAGTCTGCCCGGCATTCGAACTCGGTTTGATCCAGCAGGGTTAATTTTTCCCCCGCGGTTGCAAGCCGTACCCTGATACCACCTTCTAATTTATCGAAATCGAAGCCATGCATTGGCTGACCAATTTCCATCATGACGAAATTGGTCACATCAACGACTGGACTAATCGGACGTAACCCACTTCTGCGTAATTTTTCCTGCATCCACATCGGGGTTCTGGCGCTGGCGTTTATACCTTTGATTATCCGGCCTACGTAGTGCGGACAGCCCTCTGGCTGTAATAGTTCTACCGGGAAATCGTCCGAAATCGACCCGGCGACATGACTCACATGTTTCGAGAGATCGATCCCGTTCAGCGCCGATACCTCGCGCGCAACGCCGGCGAGACTCAGGCAATCACCGCGATTGGGAGTTAAATCGATATCGATAATATTGTCATCCAGTGCCAGGTATTCGACGATGCTAACACCGACTGGAGCATCCGCAGGCAGTTCAAGAATACCATCCGAATCCTCGCCTAAATTTAATTCCACTGCAGAACACAGCATGCCGTGAGACTCGACGCCGCGTAGTTTGACTTTTTTGATTTTGCGCCCGGGCAGGGTCGCCCCTGGCTGAGCAAACGCGACCTTTAATCCCTCGCGAACATTGCTGGCCCCACAGACCACAGGTTTCGTAGCACTGCCATCACTGACCTGGCACAGACTCAGCTTATCGGCATCGGGATGCGATTCGACCGACATGACCTCACCGACGATCACCTTGTCGAGATCGACTCCAGCGGGTTCGACAGCCTCAACCTCGAGACCTGCCATAGTCAACTGGCTAACCAGCGACTCGGTATCAATTGCCGGGTTTACCCATTCACGCAGCCAGTTTTCACTCAGTTTCATTAAAATCGGATTCCTATATCCTAGGCAAACTGACGCAGGAAACGCAGGTCGTTTTCAAAAAACAGGCGTAAGTCATTGACCCCATAGCGTAGCATCGCAAGTCGCTCGACGCCCAGGCCAAATGCGTAGCCGGTAAAAGCTTCGCTATCGATAGATACATGCCTGAAGACTTCAGGATGCACCATGCCACAACCCAGTATTTCTAACCAGCCGGTGTGACTACAGACTCGACATCCGCCGCCATTACACATCACGCAACTGATATCGACCTCCATCGAGGGTTCGGTAAAAGGAAAATACGAAGGTCGGAACCGGGTTTCCAAGTCATCCTGTTCGAAGAATAGTTTCAAAAACTCTTCCAGTGTTCCTTTTAAATCCGAAAACGAAACATTTTTATCGACCAGCAGCCCCTCTACCTGGTGAAACATTGGCGTGTGCGTGATGTCGGAATCACAGCGATAAACCCTGCCGGGCGCGATAATTCGTACCGGCGGCGCCTGCTTTTCCAGTACCCGGATCTGGACCGGTGATGTATGGGTTCGCAATAAACGATTGTCGTTGAAATAAAAGGTATCGTGCATTGCGCGCGCCGGATGGTGCTCGGGAATATTGAGCGCTTCGAAATTATAAAATTCGTCTTCGACTTCGGGCCCCTCGACTACATCAAAACCGAGTTTAGCAAACATCTTTTGAATCCGGTTCATGGTCAGGGTCACCGGATGCAGACCACCGGACCTTTCGGCCCTGCCCGGCAAAGTGATATCAACCGTTTCCGATGACAGTTTATCGTTGATAAGATTTTCATTGATTAACGATTTCCGTTGCTCCACTGAGGTCTGTATCTGGAGCTTGATTGCGTTAATCGCCTGACCTGCTGCTGGTCTTTGCTCAGTCGGGATTTGTCCGAGGGTTTTTAGTTTTGCGGTTATCTCACCTTTCTTGCCCAGATAAGCGACACGAACCGTATCGAGCGAAGCCAGTTCTTGCGACTGGTTTATCGCCTGTAATGCTTTTT
>JAPUFZ010000094.1 GCA_027293245.1 Gammaproteobacteria bacterium | reverse complement strand
GGTCGCTTCATTAACCAGGTAGGGAACATAAGCTTCGGTATAACCATGCTGCAGACTGTGTTGATCGATCATGAACTGGATCAAAGCCCGGTGCAGGGTGACCAGAGCTCCGGTCATGGTTACAAACCTTGCACCGGAAAGTTTGGCCGCGCGTTCGAAATCCAGACCATTCAATGCCGCGCCGAGATCGATATGATCCTTAATTTCGAAATCAAATTGCGGAATTTCGCCCCAGCTTAACACCTCGATATTATCGTCTTCAGAGTCCCCCGCGGGAACTGATTCATCGGGAATGTTTGGCATCAGCAACAGTAAATCTTCGAGCCTGGTCTGCAATTCACCCAGCTGGATTTCTGCCTGCTTGAGCCCGTCACCCAAATCGGCTACCTCATCGAGTAAGACCTGGACATCCTCGCCCTGGGCCTTGGCCTTGCCAATGGCCCTGGATTTACTGTTTTTTTCACTTTGCAATTGCTGGGTGCTAACTTGCAATGATTTACGTTGATCTTCGAGTTGATTGAACAACCGCTTATCGAGATCATAGTGCTTAACGCGCAGTTTCTCGGCAATGGCATCGAGATTACTACGTAAAAGTTTGGGATCTAACATGAATACTCCATTAAGGACTGGATGATTATCTCAAAAACAATTGTCTTGCGGAAATCAGTCCGGCCCAGGCACCGAGCACACAGGCAATTACACTCAGAAAAACATAGATAAGCGCTTTGAGTATTGCACCATTTTCTATCCAGTGGATAGTATCCATGGAAAAGGTTGAAAATGTGGTAAACGACCCTAGGAATCCCACCAGTAGAGCGAGCCGAATTTCCTGGCTAACATTAAAGCGGTGAACCAGTACTACAGTTAAAAAACCCATCACCAGCGAGCCACTGACATTCACCATTAAGGTGCCGTAAGGGAAGTTGTCGCCGAGCCAGGAATAGGTCGTTCTCAACACCCAGTACCGGCTTATCGCGCCAAGAGAGCCTGCAAGGGCGAGTGCAATATAGATAGACATTTCAGGTTTCGACAAAAATACGATATTGTACTGATCATATTAAAATATGCACCCGGCAAGCCCGGTTTTTTTACCAGCAACAGTTAACCCTGTCACTACTGATGAATGCTCACCCACAACCTGGTTTAAGCCAACAGATCAAGCGCATCGGCCTCGATCTTGGGTTCCAGCAGGTGGGTATTACCGATACCCGGCTAGACACGCATCATCGGGCTTACGCAAGCTGGATTGATCAAAATTATCACGGCGAGATGTCATATATGGCCCGCAACGTCGAAAAGAGATTACATCCAGAACAAATGGTGCCGCACACTCTCTCTGTTATTTGTGTTCGGCTCGACTATCGCATCGACGAGGGTAGATGGCCGTTCGATCTGATGCATCACAGTGAACTGGCCTATGTTTCACGCTATGCCCTCGGGCGTGACTATCACAAGTTAATGCGCAAACGTCTGCAAGCCTACGCGACACAAATTTCAGCCCTGGTGAACAATATGGGGTATCGGGTTTTTACCGATAGTGCACCGGTTCTGGAAAAGGCACTGGCGGCTAAGGCTGGTATAGGCTGGCAGGGTAAGCATAGCAACATCCTGCATCGTGATCATGGCTCCACCTTTTTCCTTGGCGAAATCTATACCGACCTGGAGCTTGATATCGATCAGCCAGTCAAAAACCACTGCGGTCGATGCACTGCCTGCATCGATGTCTGCCCGACACAGGCGATCGTGGCGCCCTATGTAGTCGATGCGCGACGTTGTATTTCTTATCTGACGATAGAGCACAAATCGGCAATCCCGGTAGAATTTCGAGCGGCGATCGGCAACCGCATCTATGGTTGCGACGATTGTCAGTTAGTCTGCCCCTGGAACCGTTTTGCCAAACTATCTCAGGAAGCTGACTTTCAGCCCCGGCATGGGCTCGATCGTATTTCTTTACTCGAATGCTATGCCTGGACCCCGGAAGAATTCGATTTAAAAATGCAGGGTTCGGCGATTCGACGTATTGGATACCAGAGCTGGCTGCGAAATATTGTCATAGCGCTTGGAAATGCCGACCATGATCCGCATATAGTAACTACCCTGCGAGCGGACTATGCAAAGCATAACCGGTTAATTCAGGAACATATCGACTGGGCTATCCAGCAACAACAGGACAAGGCATGATGAAAGACTGGCAGACATTTGTTGAAACACAAGCAGCTACAATGGCAACCAGCAATTTCATCTGTGACGCCAGTAATTTGGGTTTGATACTGGTCACCGGAGACGACGCGCAAAATTTTTTACAAAACCAGTTTAGCAACGATATTAGCCATATCGACGAAACCAGGTTCCAACTCAGTTCCTATTCGACACCGAAGGGGCGTTTACTGGCCATATTTCGAATCGTCCAGATTTCAAACGGCTATCTACTGATCACTCCGATTAGCCTGGTAGAGTCGCTGCTGCAACGTTTACAGATGTTCGTCATTCAGGCAAAGGTAAACCTGGCCAATGCATCGGATCATTTCGCGCGAATTGTGCTTCAAACCGACAATAGCACTGTGAACCAACACCCCTTACTGCCCCGGCAAGCTGGCCATGTCATGCAGGGTGATTCTGTTATTTCGTTGCAACTCAACCCTGTCAATGGGGAAAATCGATACCTCGTGTTATGCCTGTCCTTCGATGAGGCAAAATCACTCTGGAACGAGATTAGTTTACATCTGCAGGTAGCCAGTTTTGACGCCTGGCGCCTGGCCGAAATCAAGACCGGCATGCCGGTAATCTACCCGCAGACCTCCGAACATTTTGTGTTACAGATGTCAAACCTGGATTTACTCGATGGCGTTAGCTTCGACAAAGGCTGTTACCCGGGGCAGGAAATCGTCGCGCGCATGCATTACCTGGGAAAATTAAAAAGGCGCATGTTCCTCACGACCCTGGAGACAGAGCATTGTCCCGCACCTGGCGATGAGATCAGCGGCAAAGGCGCCGAATCCGCCGATGGCAGTGGCAAGGTTGTCGATGCCGTATCCGACAGCAATGGTTTATGTCATTGCCTGTACATAGCCCAGATCAATAAAGCAGCTAACAATGAACTCTGCCTGTTAGACCAGCCACAGGTAGCGCTGACTCCAGTCGATTTACCCTACTCCACTACCCCTGCTTAAGCAATGCAGGATGGGTTGCACCCATCAAAAAAGGCCCGCAAGCAACATAATGATCAATAGAGTCAGGATGATGGGTTGTACCCATCCTCCAGGCTATGCCGGCGGCAAGTTATAGACGGGAGTTTATTTGATCGAGGATGGGTTCGACGTCGGTATAGTTGGACAAGATACGAGTATACTGACCACCCTGTTCCAGCATCAGGCTCGGAAAGCTGTCGATACCGATTGATCGAGCCTGGGTGATTTCGTCGAGCAATAGCGCATGGGTGCCGGGATCGGCCAGATCCTTGGCAAATTGCTTTGTATCCAGTCCTATTTCGCTCGACAGTTCAATCAAGGTGTCGTTATCCGACGGATTTCTGGCTTGCTGGTAGTAGGCCTGTTGTATCTGGCGAGTCATGATTAAATCATATTGCTCACCCTGCGCACGCGCGGCAATTACCGCCCGACAGGCCGGATAGGTCGAGCGTCTGGGTTCGCATTGACTCCAGAAATCAAAATTAAATTTCTTGCCGGGTATCATCTGCTCTATACGTGCCCAGGTTTGCTGTAATATTTGCCGCATCGGTTCCGGCATAGGCACATCGGAATCGGGGGCCAGGCCGCCCACCAGCCGGCGTATATCAATCCCTGCCGGCAGGCGCTCGATTAATTGATCATAGACATTGGTAAATCCCCAGCACCAGCTACACATTGGATCGTGGACGTAAATTAATATGGTTTTCATAGTTCTGTTTAATTTTTTATCAAATTCCGAATAATAGTGTCACAGGTTTCAATCGAATCGATAGCGGCGACACTTTTGCCAGCCTGCCAGTAATCGCGATTACCGCTTTCATCGAGCGATGCCTTTTTCAATTGCCATATCGACTTCAGGGCATAAATAGTTCGCATCCAGTGCTTGGTTTTATTACCGGATAACATCCATCTGGCGAACCATCCCGACTTTAACCCGGTGCGCTTGATAAAATCGGTATTGATCACCGATACCGGAATACCGGTTATTCTCTCCGAGAGCACGATATCAGATTCCCTGGAGTCGAGTATCGCCTGTTTATAAACGCCGCTGGCGCGGCACTCCCGGCTGGCAATAAATCGAGTACCTAGCTGGCAGGCAGCGTACCCGCTATCGATTGCCTCACGAAAACCGGGTGCATCGCCGATACCACCGGCACAAACCAGTGGTACTTCAAGCATTTTTAATTCATCGTACAATTGTCGGGCGTTGCTCGGCCCGGCATGACCACCCGCACGATTGTTCACGCAAATCAAACCGTCGGCACCATTGTCAATTCCGATTTTTGCCCATTTCAACTCGGTGACATCGTGATACACCAGTCCGCCGACGGCATGCACCCGCTGCGCTACCCAGTCCGGCTTGCCTAACGAAGTCACGAAGAATCGAATATCTTCTTCGAGCGCGATATCGATCCATTCCGACATGCGCTGCAGGTATTTTTTAGATGATTTTTCGATCAGCGCATTCATGCCAATGGGCCTGTCGGTTAAATGGCGCATAAGCCGGATACCCTCTCGAAAATCATGTCCGTGCACATAGGTCAGCGAAATCGGTTGCATTACGCCGAGCCCACCTGCAGCCGACACGGCGGCCACCAGTTCCGGATTACTACAGGGATACATAGGACCACCAATGATCGGGTAGCGGATGCCGAGAGTCCGGGTAAACGCCTGGGCCGCTGGTGGGAGTTGCTGCCCGGTCATAGGTTTGATTTAAATCCTATTAGCCAGTTAACATGGATTGTCGCTACCACATCGCCCGCTTCATCGACAATTTCCGCACCCACCTGACATTTGGTTTTGTCACCGCTGATCGCGGGTAGTTCGAAACTCGCACGGGCCGTCAGCTTACCACGAGCCTTCTTGTGGTACTCGGCATTCAATCCCAGCACGATGCCGCGCATATTAGCCGGCAAGGTCGTCAGTAGCGCGAGACCGGTTGCGATCTCGCCAAGATTGATCAGTGCAATGGCATGAATAGACTTCAAATGGTTCCGAACCCTGCGTCGATCCCGCAGGCTAACGCGCACACACCCCGGTTCCAGTACCTCGACCCGCGATCTAATCGTACCGCTATAGGGCGCAAACCAGCCCAGCAACAGGCTGAACAATATCGAACCAGCTGGTATGGCACTGAGTCGATGCCACCATCGCAGGATGTTATTTTCAGAATTAATGTGAGGCTCCCAGGTGATCGGACCATTGGAAATGGCGGCAGGCTGCGAACATATCATTATGGATTCTTGAGTTCAAACAACAAATGCGCTATTAATAATATATGGACATTAAATCGGACCGCGAAAAACTAATCAGGGCATTTGACCATATGGTGGAAAATGTCAGCCAGGCTATTCATGATGCCGAGGAAGCGCTGGCGCCCACCATTGACGAAATGGTACACAATGCAGCATCCATCGCAGAAAATTTCCATAAGCTCTCGCGCGAAGAATCTGAACACCTGAGCAAAACCCTCAAGCGTGATATTAAAAGCGCCAATAAAGCACTCAACCAGCAACGCAAGGAGTTGAAGGACTGGCTCAGTTTCGATCTGACCCTGGTAGAGGATAAATTTATCGAACTGGTAGCCCGAGCCGCCGATAAAACCTGGCTCGATTTTCGTTCTTTCGAAAACGAAAGCCACCAGGCCGACAGCTATACCACGGGTGAAATCTGCAGTGCCGGAACACTTTGTTGCAAGAATTGCTCACAGACAATGAATTTCTCCAAAACCAGCCACATCCCGCCCTGCCCCAAGTGTCATGCGACCGGGTTTTATCGAGTTATTTCCTAATTCAGAGTTAACAAGCCTTATCTATTCATTTTTATTATGCTCTTGCCAAGCCGCAAAGAGCGCAAAGATTTTATAGGGTTAATTCCAGTAGACAGGCCTTTCCTGGTCCTGGTTTAAACCATTATCCAGTTTTTCCTTGGCTTGCTTTGGCCGTTCCTGGGCATCCATGCCCCCACGGCACTAGTACATCCATGCACGTCGCGTCTTTGCGAGAGTAATTTTTTACAGAGTTGAAGAGCTAGCTGCCACCGGCAATCAGACTCGCATTACCTCCGGCCGCAGTGGTATCGATACACAGGTGACGCTCCAGGATTAAACGTTCGGCTGCATTGGTCTCGGTAATCAACGGGATTAACACCCCTACGCGGTTGGCGAGCGCTTGCCGCCAGGCCTGCATTGTTGACGGGTCGGCTTGCGCCATCACCGCGTCAAAGCCACTGACCTGACTCAATGCCTGCTGATTTAACTGACCCTCGGCTCCCGCTACCGGCAGGCCTGCTTTTTTAAATACCTTGAGTGCATCGGCGATACCGGGTGATATCATTAACACTCTGTTTCCCTGCGCCAACGCCGATATGGCCTGATCCAACGCGACTTCCGGAGTCGGACCCAGGCAAAGCAACAAACCACGGGCATGCATCGATAAGCGATTGGTTTCACCCGTGGGGCCCGGCATTTCCTGGGCCTCCCTGGCTGGTTCGGCATGTTGGTCTATGCCGAGGGTATCTATCACCTGCGCAATCGCCGCTTGACGATCTTGCCCGGGCTTCGACAGCTTCCCATTTAAATCATCGATCAATTCCTGTAGCTGAATACCATCGATTTGGTTCAGGCAATCAGATTCCAGTGCCTGGGTTTCAAGTTTACGGAATCTCTGTAGATAAGATGGACCGCCCGCTTTCGGGCCGGTACCGGACAAACCTTCTCCTCCAAACGGTTGCGAGCCGACAACTGCACCAATCTGGTTGCGGTTGACATAGATATTACCGGCATTAATACGTTTGACGATTTGATCAACCCGGCTGTCTATACGGGTGTGAATGCCAAAGGTCAGGCCGTAACCCCTGGCATTGATAGCATCCACTACCTGGTCAATTTGACTGGCTTCGAAGGTTGCAATGTGCAGTACCGGACCAAATATTTCTTCTTCGAGTTCTTCGATGCCATTCAACTGGATGACTGTTGGTGCGACAAAGAGCCCCTGATCAGGAATTGGCACCTGTTTGAGCAGTTTGCCCTGCTCTGCCATTGCATTGCAGTGGTTGTCAATTTTGGCTTTGGCAGCAAGATCGATAACCGGTCCAATATCGGTCGACAGCAACCAGGGGTCGCCCAGGCGCAGTTCATCCATAGCACCGAATAACATTTCGAGCAACTTAGGCGCGACATCGCTTTGCACATACAACATGCGTAAGGCGGAACACCGCTGGCCGGCACTTTGAAACGCTGAAGCCAGTACATCGCGTACTACCTGTTCGGGAAGCGCCGACGAATCGACAATCATTGCATTCAAGCCACCGGTTTCTGCGATCAGTGGTGCATCGGCGGCCAGATGCTGCGCCATGTTGCGATTGATGTGCTGTGCAGTAATAGTCGAGCCGGTGAAACAAACCCCCGCAATTCGTGGATCAGAGGTGAGTGCAGCACCGACGCTTGCGCCCGCCCCTGGCAAAAGCTGAATAACTGATTTTGGAATCCCGGCCGCGTGCATTAATTCGACCGCACGTGCTGCTATCAGACTGGTTTGTTCGGCCGGTTTGGCAATCACACAATTGCCGGCAGCAATAGCAGCGAGTATTTGGCCGGTAAATATTGCCAATGGGAAATTCCAGGGCGAAATGCAGACCACAACCCCTCTGGCCTCGCCAATGTTGTCTACGCGCTCGGCTTCGTTGGCATAAAACAGCGCAAAGTCAACCGCCTCGCGGATCTCACCGACGGCATCAAGCCAGTTCTTGCCCGCTTCACGTGCGGCGAGTGCAAATAATTCTTCGGCATTCGATTCGTACAGGTCGGCCAGTTGTCTAAGGCAAGCCGCTCGGGTTTGCACCGGAGTTTTGGCCCAGTTGGAAAATCCATCGCTGGCCTGCTGAATCGCCGACTCAATATCAGCAGTACTCGCCTCCTGCACATGGCCTACCAGGTCAGTGCCGTTGGCCGGGTTGTACACTTCGATGGTCTCGCCAACGCTTGTGGCCAGGGCAAGCATGGGACCAGCCTGCCAGACCGTCTTGCGCCAGGTTTCACGTTTTTGTTGAATTTGCTGGAGCTGTACGATATCTGTGATATCCCAGCCCCTCGAATTACGTCGCTGCTCGCCATAAATATTTCGAGGTTGGGCGATATTCGGATTAGCGATATCCTTTCCCATCCCGGTTACCTGATCGAAGGGATCGCGGGCAATATCTTCCGGCGTGATGCTGATATCGACGATTTGATTGACAAACGAACTGTTAGCACCATTTTCCAGCAGGCGACGCACCAGGTAGGCCAGCAGATCCTGGTGTTTACCGACCGGCGCGTAGATACGGCATCGCGCTTTTTGATCGCGCATAACGGAATCGTGCAACGACTCACCCATTCCATGCAGGCGCTGAAATTCGAAATTGTCCTGCCCCTGTGCCAGTTGCAATACCGCAACCACCGAATGCGCGTTATGAGTCGCAAATTGTGGATATATCCGGTCCGTCATAGCGAGTAGTTTTTTCGCACAGGCGAGGTAGCAAACATCGGTACTCACTTTGCGCGTAAACACCGGGTAGTCGTCCAGCCCCAGCACCTGGGCACGCTTGATCTCGGTATCCCAGTAGGCGCCCTTGACCAGCCGCACCATGATCTTGCGGTCGAGGCGTTGCGCGAGTGCATACAACCAGTCGAGCACATGAATCGCACGTCGTCCGAAGGCCTGGACCACCACGCCAAAGCCATCCCAGCCCTTTAACGCAGAGTTACCGAGCACCGCCTCGATCACATCGAGAGAAATATCGAGCCGGTCAGCTTCCTCGGCGTCGATGTTAAAACCCATATTGGCCGATCGCGCAAGCGTCGCCAGGGAACCGATTCGCGCCACCAGTTCGCTCATCACGCGCTCGTGTTGACTGATTTCATAGCGCGCATGTAAGGCTGACAATTTCACCGATATGCCCGGGTTATGCCTGATATCCGCATGACTACAGGCAGGGGCCAGTGCGGTAATTGCATCTGAATATGACAGGTGATAGCGGCGTGCGTCGGCTTCGGTACGAGCGGCCTCACCGAGCATGTCGTAAGAATACGTATAACCCTGCGACTCTAGTTCTCTGGCCCGACTACTGGCCTTTTCGATCGTGGTTCCGAGTACAAAGTGCCGCCCCAGTTCTTTCATTGCCTGGGCTACAGCCGTGCGTATCAGGGGTTCGCCCATGCGCTTGACCAGGCCTTGCAAGGTTTGCTGCAGGCCTTTTTCATCGGCAGCCGCGACTACCTTTCCAGTCAACAATAGCGCCCAGGTAGAGGCGTTTACCAGGGAAGAGTCTGAATGCCCGAGGTGCTTGCCCCAGCTACCATGCGATATCTTGTCTTCGATCAATTCGTCGATCGTCTGTGCATCCGGCACCCGTAACAGGGCCTCGGCGAGACACATCAGTGCCACGCCTTCACGCGTCGACAATCCGTATTCGGCTAAAAAGTTTTCCATCATGCTCGGTTTACTGGAGCGCCTGAGCTTTGTAATCAACCCGGCTGCCTGATCGCTAATGGCGCGTCGCTCGGTGGCGGACAAATCGGCAGTTTCGATCAGTTCGTCAACCACATCCGATTCGGGAGCCAGATAATAACTGCGGATTTTCGCTCGAAATTTGTCATTGGATAACTCGGGAATGGAAGCTTTCATAATATGATCTGCCGCTTATTGGCCTGGGTTTATTTATTTTATCAATAAGCACGAATCAAAATGGCTATATTTGTAAAATTTCTTTTTTATTATTGTTTTAATTCCCGTAGTATTCGAGGGAGCCAGATCGCAGGTCATTGGCAATACGAAAAATGATAATTAACAACGACTACCCTATAACTAGTCGGGCGACACCCTGACATAAAGCGGATATGGATTGTGCTATGAAAACCAAATGGTATAAGCAACTTGAAAAGGGCGTCGACGCACAGGCGTCGGTGCAAAAGCTTAAAGTCAGCGATGAAACTTTTTCGGTTAATTATCAGGAGGATTTTGCCGTCAGCGATGCGCTATAAGATCTGGAAGTACTGGCCACAATGAGCAACAAGAGCCGAGTGAGGGCTCGTCTGGTCACCGTCAAGAAAGATGGTGAGCGTTATTCCATCAAGCTTTATACACCGAAAGACTCTATTCCATTGTCACAATCGATGCCGATATTCGAATCGATGGGTTTACAGGTTTTGATCGGCCGTCCCTATAAAATCAGATTAGGCAAGCGACAGCACTGGATTCATCATTTCACCCTCGATGGCGGGGAGAATATCTGCGATATCGATCGCGAAAAGATACCGCGCTATTTCAGTGATTTGTTTGAAAGCATCTGGAATCAGTATAGTGAGAACGATGATTTCAATCGCCTGCTGTTTAGCGCCTGTATCAAGGCTAAAAATATTCAGATCATTCGCGCCTATACCGTTTATCTGAACCAGATACGCTTTCCGCACAGCCGCTCCTATATCATCGAAGCCCTGAATACCTATCCTGAAATTACGCTGATGCTGGTGAAGTGCTTTTTGCACAAGTTCGACCCGCAAAAAGTTGACCACGAGTCATACAGGGAAATTATAAACACCATCAATGAAAAACTACTCGACATCGAATCCCTCGATCATGATTTGATATACAAGCGCGTGGTCAATTTGATTCTGTCTACGGTACGCACCAACTACTTTCAACATTTGAACGAAGAAGCAGACTGTATCAGCTTCAAGCTCGATTCTAGCCAGATCCAGGGATTGCCGAAACCAGCGCCCCGGTATGAAATATTCGTCTATTCGCCGCGTTTCGAAGGCATTCATTTACGCGGTGGGCCGGTTGCACGCGGCGGTATTCGCTGGTCAGACCGCAAGGAAGACTATCGCACGGAAGTACTGGGACTAATGAAAGCACAAATGGTCAAAAATGCAGTCATCGTTCCCGCTGGATCGAAGGGTGGTTTTATCACCAAACAAATTTCGCATTTACCGGCATCCGAGGTTTACGCAGAAGTACAGGCCTGCTACTCGCTGTACATCAATGCGCTACTCGAGCTTACCGATAACCTGGTGAACCACGAGATAGATCACCCCAAAAGCACCCAAATATACGATAGCAGTGACCCGTACCTGGTCGTCGCTGCCGACAAGGGCACCGCGGCGTTTTCCGACGTTGCCAATACAATCTCCAAAAAACACGAATTCTGGCTCGACGACGCCTTCGCCTCGGGTGGATCGCAGGGCTACGACCACAAGAAAATGGGAATTACCGCGCGTGGTGCCTGGGAATCGGTGAAACGGCATTTTAGAGGTCTTGGAAAAGATATCCAGACTCAGGCTTTCACCGTGGTAGGTATCGGCGACATGGCGGGCGACGTATTTGGTAATGGCATGTTGTTGTCGCCCTGTATTCAACTGGTCGCGGCATTCAACCATATGCATATATTCCTCGACCCCAATCCCAATATCAAAAATAGCTATGCCGAACGCCAACGCCTGTTCGGTCTGGCGCGCTCGACCTGGAACGACTATAAGAAGC
>JAPUFZ010000093.1 GCA_027293245.1 Gammaproteobacteria bacterium | reverse complement strand
GAGCTAACCGAAGCCGACCTGCAAAGTGATCTCGATCGCCGTAAGCCTGGAACCTCGCGCCATACCACGCAGCGCCGCGAGGATGATGCGGTGCAAATACTGTCGGGTACCTTCGAGGGTAAAACCACCGGCACGCCGATTAGTCTGCAAATAATCAACCAGGATGCGCGTCCCAAAGATTACAGCAATATCATGAACCAGTTCCGCCCGGCACACGCTGATTATACCTACACCCAGAAATATGGATTTCGCGACTATCGAGGCGGCGGACGTTCATCTGCGCGTGAAACCGCGATACGGGTCGCTGCCGGCGGCATTGCCAAAAAATACCTGGCGCAACAATGCGGAATTCAAATACGTGGCTACCTGTCGCAACTTGGACCGTTAAAGCCGGAAAATTTTGATTGGGATGAAGTCAATAATAACGCATTTTTCTGCCCGGACGTTGCCATGGTCCCGGCAATGGAAAAATATATGGATGCGTTGCGCAAGGAAGGTGAATCCATAGGTGCCAGGATATCAGTGGTCGCGAGCGGAGTACCCCCGGGCCTGGGTGAACCCATATTCGATCGTATAGACGCTGAAATTGCACGGGCGATGATGAGTATTAATGCGGTGAAAGGAGTTGAGATCGGTGCCGGCTTCGACAGTATCGTACAAAAAGGAAGCAGCCACCGTGATGAAATCACACCGCAGGGATTTCTCTCCAATAACGCGGGCGGAACGCTGGGAGGTATTACCTCGGGCCAGGATATCCTGGTCAATATTGCCTTAAAACCCACTTCAAGCCTGCATTTGCCGGGTAAAACAGTTGACCTCGACGGCAATCCGGTAGAAATAAGAACCAAAGGCCGGCACGATCCCTGTGTCGGTATTCGCGCGACACCCATCGCTGAAGCTATGCTGGCGTTAGTGTTGATGGATCACTATTTACGTAATCGTGGGCAAAACGCCGACGTCGAGCGACGAACCCCGGTGATTCCCGCAAGCCCCGATTAATTACCAGGTGTCTATTTTATAGGACCTGCATTATTTCCTGGTATATCAGGCGCGAAATCTGTGTCTTGCGGGCATCGCTTTTGGCACTGCTATGTTTACGCCACAATTGCCGTAGTTTTTGACGATCGGCACTGGCTTGCTCAGTGAGCAGTGATTCGATTGCCTCGATACCACTGGTAATTATTTCATCTCGCCAGTGTTCGGCCTGATGGTGGCGTTTTATCTGGGCATGGCTCGACTGGTCGATTAACTCAAGCGCCGCAAAAATAGAATCCGTATCGCGTGCGCGTAACAGCTTGCCCAAAAACTGGTAATGCCTTTTCAGTGCACTGCGTTTGTTTTGAATCTTACGAGCCAGCGCAATCGCCTCGAGTACCGGTTCATCGAGCGGGATATTGCTGAGTTGTTCGACTGGCAGACCGACCAGTCGTTTGCCCAATTTTAGTATCTCGTGGCTTTCTCTTTTGAGCTGGCTTTTGCTGACAGGCACGATATTTTCGAGAGTGCCATTCTTTACTTCGTTTTCCATATAGGGATAGGCTAGAATGCGGCGATGAAAAGTAATAGTACAGATATTTTAGCATTTCCCGATGTTGAATCATTTAAAAACATTGTCGCCGATACCCTGAAAATGGCTCAGGCCAGCGGAGCCTCGCAGGCCGAGGCAGGTTTGTCTGTATCGCAGGGTTTATCGGTCGCAGCACGCATGCGAAAGCTTGAGACCATCGAACACCAGCAGGACAATGGGCTCGGTATCAGTGTTTATTTTGGCCAGCATAAAGGTAGTGCCAGTACTTCGAATCTCGAACCAGATGCAATCCGCAAGACGGTTGAGGCAGCTTGCAATATCGCCAGGTATACCTCCGAGGATCCCTGTACTGGTCTCGCTGATGCTGAGTTGATGGCGCAGGAATTTAATGACCTGGATTTGTATCACCCCTGGGAAATCTCGGCCGAAGCCGCCATAGAACTGGCACTGGAATGCGAATCCGCCGCGCTCGATTTTGACGATAGGATCATAAACTCGGAAGGCGCCTCGGTAGATATCAACGCCGGGGTTTCAGTTTATGGTAATACCCACGGTTTTTTGCAATCCGAACGTAAAACACGTCATAGCATCAGTTGTTCGGTATTGGGTGAATCCGATGCCGGCATGCAGCGCGATTACTGGTATGAAATAAGCCGCAACCCGGACCACTTAACCACAGCCCGCGCGGTTGGACTTAAAGCAGCAGAACGTACTGTTAAGCGACTCGACGCTCGAAAATTGAAGACCCAACAGTCGCCGGTGTTATTTGTGCCGGAAATAGCTCGTGGTCTGATTGGTCATTTTACTGCAGCGATTGGTGGTTCGGCTCAATACCGAAAAGCCAGTTTTTTACTCGGTAAGATCAATACCAGAATATTTCCGGAGTTTTTACAGCTGGTAGAGTATCCATTTGAATCTCAGGCGCTGGGTTCCGCCAACTTCGATTCTGAGGGAGTCATAGTCAAACAGTCGGACCTGGTCACCGATGGGGTAATTCAGAGTTATTTGCTGGATAGTTACGCGGCTCGGAAACTCGGGTTGCAAAGCACCGGGCATGCCAGCGGGGTTCATAACCTGACCTTGCAAAGTACCGGTAAGAGTTTCGATGACTGTGTTAAATCGATGCATCGTGGTTTACTGGTAACAGAGTTGATGGGTCACGGTGTGAATACCGTAACCGGCGATTACTCACGCGGGGCCGCTGGTTTCTGGGTTGAAAAAGGGGAAGTTAGTTTCCCGGTAGAGGAAATCACAATTGCGGCCAACCTCAAGGACATGTTTGCCGGAATTGTCGAGATAGGTGATGATTTCGACATGCGCGGCAGTATTCGTACGGGATCGATAATGCTGGAAAATATGACCATAGCCGGTACCAATTAATGCTTCATGACGAAGCGGTTTTCTGAAAATCAGACACTGCGACAAGTAGGTGATTTGCATTTAATCGTCTCTGGTCTTAATGTCACGGCAATTACTCGCTTGGAAGGTGACTGGGTTGCAGTCGAGAAATATTAAGTCGTATTGTATTCTAGTGTTATGTTTATGCTTGCAGTTACCCGCCTTTGCTGAGCCGCAAGAAAATTTCGAGACCCAGGCGCCGGGATATGTATTTGACGTGACCGTCAATTCTGCACAACAGCTCGATGTAATTCTGGATCGTGCCGAGAGCCTGAGAGAACTATTTGATCTCGACCAACATGGTCGTATTGCTATCATATTGCACGGCAACGAACTACGCCTGTTTCAGAAAGATAACTATGCCGCCAATATGTCGATTGTGGATAAAGCAAGGCGGCTGGACCAGGAAAACATAATCGATATCAAGGCCTGCCAAACCATGATGCGTACTCTGGAAATAGATCAGAGCGAACTGCCAAATTTTATCGAACAGGTGCCTTTGGCGCCAATCGAAATTCGGCGCCTGGAAAAAGAACAGGGCTACACCCGCCTCTAATTTCCCACTAACATTCTGTCTTACTTAGTGCTCAAACTAATTTCAGAGTAGCTATGGCCTCAGAGGGGCTTTCAAAAACACGCTGTGAATACATCCGTGTACGCTCGAGGCCGGGGCGCCGGACCGTTTCATCCCTGAAATCCACGGTCCTGGATCAACACCCGGATTCCGAAACCTCGGCAACTAAGGGCGGTGGGTTGTTAGTTGTTTGTGAATTCAATTGGTTGGTGTAGTGGCTGGTGGTCGAAGCTGATTGATTGATTGTTTATCTGTAATCTTTGCTGGCTTAAATATTGTAATAGTTGCGGGTACATTTGGTGTTCCAGAACATGGCCTCTGTACTGTATATCAGACAGGGTGTCATCGGCTTTGATCGCGTAACGACCTTGCATCAGGACTGGCCCATCGTCGAGCTCAGGCGTGACCAGGTGAATACTGACACCGTGTTCGGGTTCTCTATTTTCCAGCACCCGCCGATGCGTATCCAGTCCCTTGTAATGGGGCAATAGAGATGGATGGATATTGAGTATTTTATTTTGATTCGCCTGGATGAAAGCTGAACTGAGAATGCGCATGAATCCGGCCAGGACTATGTAATCCGGATCGTATTTCTGTATACAGTCGAGTAACCCCTCGTCAAAGGCCTCGCGTGAGGCATACTGGCGGTGGTCGATCAGATGCGTTTCGACGCCATGATTTTTCGCCCTGGTTAATCCATAGGCATCAGGATTATTAGAAATGACGGCCGCCAGGCGCGCATCTAATTGTTTTGACTCGATCGCATCGATGATTGATTGTAAATTACTGCCGTTACCCGAAATCAATACGACGATTGTGGTACTGGTCATACGAAGACGATAGCCTGCCCATTTTCCCTGGCGGTAACTTCACCCATTACCCAGGCCTTTTCACCAAGTTCACCCAGGCGTTGCAGACAGTCGGACTGATCCGCCGGGTCAACCACTAAAACCATGCCTGCGCCACAGTTAAAAGTGCGATACATTTCACTGGTTGGCAGGTTACCCGTGCTTTGCAGCCAGTTGAAAACAGCCGGCATGGTCCAGCTTGAGCAATCGATACTGGCAGCGCAGTGTTGTGGAAGTGCGCGTGGAATATTCTCCAGCAGACCGCCCCCGGTTATGTGAGCCATGGCCAGTATCGGTACATCTGCGGTGAGCGCGAGCAAATTTTTGACATATATACGAGTCGGCTCAATTAAAGCCTCGACCAGCGACTGGCCACCGCAATCCTGTCTGAGGTCGGCGTTGGAGACTTCTATTATTTTTCGGATCAGTGAATAACCATTGGAATGTGGGCCCGATGAAGCCAATGCGATTAATTTATTGCCGACTTTGACATCTTCACCATCGATGACTCGATCCTTTTCCACGATACCGACACAAAATCCGGCGAGGTCGAAATCTCCGGGGGCGTAAAGGCCTGGCATTTCGGCGGTCTCTCCACCGATTAAGGCGCAACCAGCCTGAAGGCAACCCTCAGCGATGCCCCCAATCACCTGTTCGGCGACCTCGATACTGAGCGCACCAGTGGCGTAGTAATCGAGAAAAAACAATGCCTCAGCGCCCAGTACCGCGATATCATTTGCGCACATGGCGACCAGGTCAATTCCGATGCTATCGAATTTACCAATCTCGATCGCAAGTTTCAGCTTGGTGCCAACACCATCAGTGCCGGACACCAGTAAGGGATTGCGGTATCGATCCAACGGTAATTCGAACAATCCACCAAACCCACCGATGCTACCGACGCAGCCTGGTCGATGGGTTGCTTTGATAGCAGGTTTGATACGTTCGACCAGTTCATTACCAGCGCCTATATCGACGCCCGAGTCACGATAACTGAGGGATGCTTCAGAATTCATGTTTTGCAGGTTCAGGAATTTTTTCGGGTGTGTTATTTTACACGCCTTGAATGTAAATGTCCGACATGAATCTTTGGTATGTCTGTTCGCATCAGAGCTAAACTGGAAAATTTATGAAACATAAATTGATTTGCATGCTGGTACTGTTAATCGGCATGTCTACTTTACAACCGTTGCAGGCGGTGGTTGTGGAGGAGCTTTATAGCATCGAATTGCCGGTAGCGGACCAGACCACAAGCTTACGCCTGGGGGCTTTCAGAGAAGCTTTTAAACTGGTTGTGATCAAAGTGAGCGGATCTGACGATGCCTTACGCAGTCCGGCTTTCAAGCGGCCGATGCAGAGCAGCGCACGTTATGTCAAACAGTTCAGATATATCAATCGTATAGATGAGGATGCCGAAGGTTTTGATTCGGGCCAGCTTTTCCTGAAAATAGATTTTAATCAGCAGTTAATTGAAGGACTGTTGCGGGAAAATGACTTTCCTATCTGGGGGCGTGAGCGCCCGGGTAGCCTGCTTATCATTAGCTACGATGTGAATGAAACCATTCAACTGGTGTCTGGAGATACGACCCCTGAAATGGTGGCTTTGATCGACCAAGCGGCAGTCAAACTGGGTCTCCCCGTGCTGTTTCCATTAATGGATCTGGAAGATATAATGCTGATAAACATCGCTGACATCGTCTCGCGCCAATATGAAGCTATCGAAATCATGGCGGATCGATATGCCCCGGATGCATTAGTCATCGGGCAAATAATCGGACGCAGTGGAGAAGGCTGGAATGGAGACTGGGAGGTTCGCTTTGAAGATCAAATTTTTAAATGGGAATACAAGGATTCTTCCAGGCAAAATGTGGTTGATCAGGGGATTAAACATCTGGCGCGAGTTCTGGCACTGGAGTATGCCCTGGAAGACCATCGGCGTGTCGAAGAGAGCCTGTATCTAAGCGTTTCATCGCTGACCGAATTTAAAAACTTGATTTCAGTGCAAAAATACCTCGAATCCATGTCTGTAGTGGACTCGGTTCGAGTGTCGTTGGTATCGGCGCATGAAGTGACTTTCATCATTAAACTACGTAATAGTAGTGAAGATTTTCAGCGTTTGATTGAATTGGGGGAGGTGCTCGAACAGTTGGAATTGCCGCAGATTAATACTCGGGACGATAGCCGCGTAATTCTCAACTATGCATACATTAATCGGGAGGCTTCCAATTAAAACGGCACAAATTGCACTGCCGCTGGCATTTGACAGGCAATTTAGTTTCGAAAACTATTTTTCTACGCAAGGTGATTTTGTCATCGAAAGCCTGAGTTCACTGATGCGATGTGAGGGTGAATCGATGATTGGCCTTTGGGGAGGCGCAGATAGCGGGAAAACCCATTTGCTCAATGCCTGCGCCCATTTCGCCCGCCAACAGGCGATTAGCTTTCAACTTTACGATGGGCTGGAGTTGCTAGGTTGCGACCCCGCTATTTTCCAGGATTTGTCGACCCACCGGGTTCTCGCCGTCGATAATCTTGATGCCGTTTGTGGTTGCCGGGAATGGGAAGAACGGTTCTACCAAATTATTAACAGCAGCAGGGACGGCGAATTGCAGTTTATTTATAGTTTGTCGGACAAGCCACAGGACCTGGATTGCCGGCTTGCCGATTTTAAGTCCAGACTAAGCTGGGGACTGTTGCTGCAACTGCAAACTACCGAAGAGTCCGGCATCGGCGATATTATCCGGTTTCGCGCTTGCTTGCTGGGCATCAATTTGTCAAAGGAAGTCATTGCCTATCTTTTAACCCATTATTCACGACGCCTTTCCGAACAGATCAAAATTTTACGCATTCTGGATGCAGCCTCATTAACCGCCCAGAAGAAAATCTCTGTGCCGATGATTAAACAGGCTCTGATCAAGTCATGATTTCAGGCGCAGATACCTGGTGTAATATATACTGGCAATGAATAGCACGATGCTCAGTATCGTCGTCAAATAAGCATAGAGTTGCAGGGCCGGATTCGAAAACAGTTCGCTAATCCCCACACAGAAATAAAATAAAGCCAAAAAACCGACCCACTTGTAGGTGTAGAGCCGATTTACAATTAATCCTTTCATCGGCAACAGCAATGGTAGCGCTAAAATAAGAGCCCAATAAAAACCGAAAGAGCCTTGCATCGATAATAAAAGACTGAGCTGACAAAACAACAGGCCAATAAGGCTGGTTAAGCAAACCAGTTGTAATGGATGGGTCATAAGCGCTAACCGAGTTGATTACTTAACAGGGCGATGCGTTTCCCCAGGGACTGGCAGGCTGAAATTTCTTCCTTACTCAAGGGGTTGCCTTGTTGACCGGCCAAATGGCTGGGTCCGTATGGGGTGGCACCCGTAGTGGTTTGATTCAGAGCGCTTTCCGAGTAGGGTATGCCGGTAATCAGCATGCCATGATGCAGCAACGGTAGCATCATACTGAGCAATACGGATTCCTGTCCGCCGTGCAGGCTCGAAGTGGATGTAAAAACCCCGGCAGGTTTTCCAATCAGGGCACCGGAAAGCCAGTATTGACTGGTTTGGTCGAGGAAGTATTTTAGCGGTGCTGCCATATTGCCAAAATAGCCAGGACTGCCAATGATCAAGGCGTTACAGTCCTCAAGGTCGCGGGTATCGGCAAATGGGACACCGGCATCAGGAACCAGTGCCTGGGTTTGTTCAGTGTTTGCCGAAACCCCGGGAAGGCAGCGAATGACTGATTCACAGGCAGGGTCGGAGTCCACTCCCAGGCCGATTTGTTGCGCCATGCTGGCCGTACTACCATGCCGGCTATAGTAAACGATTAAAATTTTTTGCAATTTGTAGTTCCGGAGTTTGCTTAAGTAGACTTGACTATAATGACTGATTATAATCAATAGCGCTTCTTCAATGGTTAGAATTCGATCTCGCGGTTCATACCGCGAGCAATAGTTTGCTGCCATATAGACGAGACTGGGCAATAACTTCTGCGATCCAGCCAAATGCTGCTAGTATAAAGAGCAATATTTTGCACATTAGGACTTGCCCTGCAAGGTTGATCAAGGTAGTCTTCTGCCGGCACGGGCACACAAAATTCTATCCAATTCGACACAGTTCTCGGAGAAAAGAACATATGAAAACTAAACAGTTTTTGAAAATCGCTGCGATTGCAG
>JAPUFZ010000092.1 GCA_027293245.1 Gammaproteobacteria bacterium | reverse complement strand
TCGGGGTTTACGTAGGCTGTACTGTTATCACCCAGCTTGAACCTGGTTAGAACTCCGGCTTCTATTCGGGCTTCTAAATGTTCGTTAATTGCATCACGTAATGCCTGTCCCTTGCGCAAATAGGCTATTGTTTTTTGTGTCGCAAAACCATGTGCGGCAAGCGTAGTATCGATCAGGTAACTGGCGTACTCCTCCATGTCCGGATGACGCGTATCGACCCAGTCCGGTAATACACGCTCGGCGAGATCGTAAACCTTTTGAAAACCTTTACGTCCGCTGACCATTAACTCGCCCTGCATGAACAATTGCTCAAGTGCCTGTTTGGCCGGTTTCCAGTCCCACCATTGCTTCTTGCCGGTTCGTGTATCCTCAAAATCACGCGCCCGTAAAGGACCTTCAGCTCGAACACGCTCGAGGATATGATTGATCAATTTGTTGTCGCTGCTTTCAAACCAGCTGCGATCACCGTTTATGCTGGCCATGCGTGGCAGGGCAAAGCGATAATCACGCATCGGTAACCAGGACGCGGCGTGATACCAGTATTCAAATAGCTGGCGCTGTTTGACTAGTTGGTCGAGAAACTTTGGTGCATAGTTAGATACCCGCGACCACAGCACGTGGTGATGGGCACGTGCAACCACCGAAATAGTATCGATCTGTACGTAACCGAGGTGTTCGACCACACGCAAGGTCGCCGCCTTACCGCGGCCGAAGCTATCGATCTTCAGCAAGCCCTGTTGATTGAGTGCTATGCGGCGAAGTTTTCCGGGAGATACCATTGGCTGTGTGTCAGTCAGGCGACGATAATCACCTGACCACTAATGACCCCTTCGACGCTTTTACTATAGGCTAACCCGACCCGTTCCGAGGAAACGACCTCGTGCCCCGGGAAGAATCCGTCATATCGATCAACCGAGACCTGCAACAGATCGGGGCTTATTGCATTGATTCGAATACCCCTGGGCATATCGACCGCCGCGCCCACAATAAAGCCATCGATAGCGCCGTTAGCCGCGGCGGCACAAGAACCGCCCCTGATAGGGTCACGGTTCAAAACACCACTGGTCAGGGTAAACGAACCACCGTCATTTATGTGCGCGATACCTTCCAGCACCAGGTTCACCTGCGGCAAAACCTTATGGTTGATTCCCATCATGAATTGTTCCCCACTCATCTCCGCGACTAAACCAAAATGCCCGTGCCCGACAGCGCTGATGACTGCATCGGCCTTGCCGATCTGCTGGTACATTTTACGGACACTTTCCAGGTCTTCGATATCTACCCGAATATCACCGCTGTTTCGACCCACCGCGATAATCTCATGCCTGCCACCCAGGCCCGCCACTGCGGCCTGCCCGACTGCGCCACTTGCACCTACTACTATTACTTTCATTTCTATATCTCCAGGAAATTAACGATTGAATCAAATGTGAAAAAACGGGTCAGAGTACAATTGTAAAAGCCAGCTGGCAAGGGGTCAATATTGACAGTATTATCGATACCGAGGCAGCAAATGCGAATAAATATTCACCAACGAACTGAACACCAACCAATACCAGGTAATGAATAAATTTACTGTTCTAATACTACTGTTGTTTTCCTGCTCATTACAGGCGCTGGAGACGATTATCCAGAGTCCCGCCGATGATAATAGTTATCGTCCGCTACTGCTCGAAAACGGGCTACGGGTATTATTAATTTCTGATCCCGAGACGGACAAATCCGCCGCCTCACTCGATATCAATATTGGCAGTGGCAGTGATCCCGAAGAATGGTTAGGTCTGGCTCATTTTCTGGAACATATGCTGTTCCTCGGCAACGGGAAATATCCGGAAGCGGGTGAATACCAGCGATTTATCCAAAATCATGGTGGATCGAATAATGCTTACACGTCGTTTGATCACACCAATTATTTTTTCAACATAAGCCCCGATTACTTTATTCCCGCGCTGGATCGGTTTGCACATTTTTTTATCGACCCGACCTTTGATGAAAAATTCGTAGAGCGTGAAAGGGCCATCGTACACTCCGAGTACCAGGCCCGGCTAAAAAATGAAGGGCGCAGATTATCGGCGGCAAGTCGTGAACTGGTTAACCCGGAGCATCCCTATGCCCAGTTTTCTGTCGGTTCGATAAAAACACTGGCTGACAAGGAAAATGAAAGTGCTCGTGAGGCACTGATTGAGTTCTATCAGAAATATTACTCGGCCAGGATCATGACCCTGGTGGTGTTGGGGCGGGAGTCACTGGATCAGCTAGAGGCAATTGTGCGCGATCAATTCTCTTCCGTCGCAGATACCAGTGCCCAGGCTCAGTCATTTAACCTGGCATTGTATGATCGCGAATTGTTGCCTGTACAGCTTAAGCTTGTTCCGGAACTAGAAGTCAATCGCGTCAGTTTTACTTTCCTGATTCCGAGTGTCGAAGGCGAGTATCTTGCAAAACCCGCCGAATACATATCAAACCTGCTAGGTCATGAGGGCGAGGGATCGCTACTGGCACTGCTCAAGTCGCTCGGCTGGGGGGAGAATTTGATTGCCGGGGTGCGATATATGGACGAGTTTCAGGGCAGTTACACCGTCAGTATTGGGCTGACCGAGCCCGGACTAGGGCACCTGGAAGAGATTGGCCGATTGCTATTTTCCCAAATTCTTCTGGTCAAAAGCGAGGGGATCGAAGAGTGGCGATTCAGGCAAGAACAAAAATTGGCAGAAATGGCATTCCGATTCAGGCAGGAACACGATGCCGGCGGCTATGTCATGTCACTGGCTTCACGGATGCATGATTACAAAATAGTTGACGTGCTGCGTGGTCCCTATATTAAGGAGGACTTCAGGCCAGACCGAATCAGCGAACTGCTGGATGAATTGCGTCCGGATAACCTGATCATGACGGTGATTTCGAAAACCCTGCAAACAAACAGGGTAACGCCATGGTACGGAGTCGATTTCGAGATTGATCCAATACCCGGACCGTGGGTAACCGCCTGGCAATCGGTGGAACCAGACAAGCGGCTTAGTTTACCGGCGCCAAATCCATTCATTTCCGATAGACTGGATTTGCTGGTTGGGCTGGAAGGGTCCGATATTCCGATGCAAATCACCAGCCAGACCGGCTTTAACACCTGGTATCAGGCCGATGAATCATTCGGCACTCCTCGTGCAGGATTTTATTTTAGTATCCAGTCTCCCATTGCCGGGAATTCGGCGCGGCATGCTGTGCTAACCAATTTGTATGTCAAGCTTGTCAACAACCAGTTGAACAAGGTCTCCTACCCGGCGCGACTGGCCGGAGTTAATTACAGCCTGTATCAGCACGGACGCGGCTATTCGGTCAGGTTGAGCGGATACGAGGACAAGCAACATGAGTTGCTAACAGAAATACTGGCAGCCCTGCAGCAACCAGATTTTGACGATGGTCAATTAGAACTGGTGAAAGCTGAGCTAAGGCGTCACCTGGAAAATACTGCTAAAGATTCACCTGCAGATCAGTTAATCGGGGAACTGTATCGTCTATTGATGAATCCCTCCTGGACCGAACAGGAACAACTGGCGGAAATCGATTCGGTCACGCCAGGTGAGCTCAGGGATTTTATCGATGACTATTACGAAAACATAAATATCACCATACTCGCTCATGGTGATAGTAAAATGACCAGCACCCAGGAGATGGAGGCACAGTTACGCGAAACCTTTGTCAGCTCAAAACTGCAAAGTGCAATCCCCAGACCCCGGTTACGCGAGCTCAGCGACGGGGTTACTTACCTGCGCACGCTGAATGTTGAACACCCGGATTCTGCCCTGGTTATGTACTTGCAAGTCCGGCAGCGCAGTGAAAGTGAACGAGCGAAGCTCTACCTGTTAAGTCAGCTGATCAAATCGCCTTACTCCTTTTTTCTACGGACCACCAGTCAGATTGGTTATGTTGTCTATGCCACACCGATGAATATACTTGAAGTACCCGGACTAGTGCTCGCGGTGCAGAGTCCAGATCACCAGCCGGCACAGATCTATGCCCTGATGGATGAGTTTTTACAGGACTTCGATGAGCAACTGGAAGCGATTTCTGAAGCGGAGTTCGACCAGGTAAAGCAAGGCCTGATTTCACGTGTACAGCAGCAGGACAAGCGCCTGACCGATCGCACCAACCGTTATTGGCGTGAAATAGATTTAAAACGCTTTCATTTTGATTCACGCCAGCGATTGACCGATGAAATCCAGAAATTGTCGAAACTGGATATCGGCCGGTATTTTACTCAGCTGACTTCACCATTGAAGCGACGCATGCTGCTGATAAAAAGTCCGGGAACACGCGATGTCGACCAGAGAAAGTCGTTAAAACTGGCGAATTCGAGGATTATTGAGCAGACGGTTAATTTTCGAGATAGTGCAAAACGTTTTTTCCCGGCTTACCAATGACCGACGAAATAATTCGGGTTCTGGTGCTCGGAATTCATCGTTCCGATCACCTGTTCGAGAGCGTTAATGAACCTCAGTATGGATAGCCAGGATAGCTTAAATACTTCCTATACTTGCTCAAGCGTGGTTAAATATCGCCAATCGGCAATAAGATAATAAATTGCTGTTTCAGCCCGCAGAAATAGTAGGCGTTACAATTATAAATTTATAGTTAATCCAGAGGAGAACATCATGTCAGATTACGAAATCAAAAAACTACAAAAGCGTGTGACTAACGGCGGCATGGGCCGCCGTGAGTTCCTCACCGCGGCAGGCGCGATGGGACTTGCAGCTATTGCACCCGCGCTTTATAGCCAGGCAGCCTATGCGACGCCTAAAAAAGGCGGCACCTATCGCATTGGTATTCCCGCCGCCAATACCGGCGACAATTTTGATACCGGTACCAATTCAGACAGCTTTATGATCAATTTGGCGCAGGGCGCGGTTCGCAACTGTGTCACCGAAGTCAACGCCGAAGGCCAGGCCATACCCGAACTGGCTGAAAGCCTCGAGCCCTCCGCCGACGCCGCGACCTGGGTCGTCAAGGTACGCCAGGGTGTTACCTTCCACAATGGCAAAACTCTCGACGCCGATGACATTATTACCTCGATAGAGCATCACCGCGGTGAAGACGCCACTTCGGCGGCTAAATCGGTCGCAGAGTCTATGGGCGAGATCAGAAAAGATGATAAAAATACCATCATTTTTAAACTCGAAAGTGGCAATGCTGACTTTCCATACCTGCTCAGCGACTATCACATCACCATTGGCCCAGCGGACAGTATGGGCAAGATTGACTGGCATGCTGGCGTCGGTACCGGCCCGTACAGCCTCAAGAGTTTCGAACCGGGCGTTGGCGCCGACCTGGTACGTAACCCGAATTACTTCAAGCCGGATGAAGGTAACTTCGACGAAGTCAAGGTGATCGCCATCAACGACGCGGCGGCACGCATGAATGCAATGTCCACCGGACAGGTTGATGCTATCGTTCGCTGTGATTTGAAGACCGCCCACCTGCTCGACAGAAAGCCAGGGGTCAGTGTTCTGCAGGTCGCGGGTACCAAGCATTACACCTACCCGATGGATGTACGCCAGGCGCCATTCGATAATAACGACGTGCGCATGGCGTTAAAACTCGGCATTGACCGCGAAGCCTTTGTGAAAACTGTATTGAGAGGCTACGGCTCGCTTGGCAACGACCATCCGATTGGTACCTCGCAGAACTACCATGCCTCCAACCTGCCACAACGCAAGTATGACCCAGAAAAAGCAAAGTGGCACCTCAAACAGGCGGGTCTCAGCAGTCTCGATGTGGAAATGTCTGCCTCCGACGCGGCCTTTGCAGGCGCAGTCGACGCCACCCAACTCTACGTCGAGGCACTTAAAAAAGCTAACATTAAGCTTACCGTCAAGCGTGCATCGGCCGACGGCTACTGGAGCAATACCTGGATGAAAGTACCCTGGAGTGCGAGTTACTGGAGTGGCCGCCCCACCGCCGACTGGATGTTCACCATCGGCTGGGCTGCCGGCGGAAACTGGACCGAAACCTTCTGGAAT
>JAPUFZ010000091.1 GCA_027293245.1 Gammaproteobacteria bacterium | reverse complement strand
CTTGCAGTCTATGGATGAACTGCGACACCAGTTATCCGAGGTCACATCGGATCGAAACGCTTCGGCGTCTTTGCCACCGGCCTGTTATACGGACGGCTCGGTTTTTGATCGTGAAACAGAAGCGATTTTTTATCACGCCTGGATTGGGCTTGGGCGTGCCGATCGCTGGAAACTGCCGGGAGATTACAGCGCGATGGATATCGCTGGAGTGCCGGTTATTATCATTCGAACCAAAGCAGGTCAACTCAAGGGTTTTGCGAATAGCTGTCGCCATCGGGGTAGTCAGATTCTGAAGGGTGATGGCAACTGCCGTGCCATTCGCTGTCCGTTCCATTGCTGGAGCTATGACCTTGACGGTAATTTGGTCTATGCCCCGAAGATGGAAAACGCGATCGATTTTGATCCGAAAGAGTTCGGCCTGGTGGAGTTTCGAGTCAGGCAATGCGATGGCTTCGCCTTTCTATGTCTCGATGATGAAGTTGGCGAGCTCGAGCAATGGCTGATGGATTTTTCCGAGATGCATGCACCCTGGGCTTTGGATCAACTGGTCTCTACGCGGTTGCGTGAGTTTGAAGTCAACTGTAACTGGAAAGCCTTTATCGAGGTATTTAACGAGTACTACCATTTGCCCTATGTGCATCCGGATACCCTGGGCAATTTTTACCCTGAGCCTGAGGATGCTGATCAAGTGTCTGGCAACTACACGACCCAGTTTGGAATAACCGATGGTAATGCTGCTTTGCTTGCAGAAACCCAGGATCAGGCCTTAGCACCGGCGAAGCAGATAAGTGGGCGTGAAAAGAATGGCATACGCTATACCTGGATTTACCCTAACCTGACATTTGCGACATCGCCGGATTCACTGTGGATGTACCAGGCCTATCCGATTACACCGGATCGTTCGTGGATTGTTCAGACTATTTGTTTTCCGGCGCATACGGTTAAACGAGCCGAATTTGAAAGCAGGGTAAAACATTACTACGACCGGTATGACGCGGCCCTGGCGGAGGACATTCCCTTTCTGGAACAGCAGCAGGTTGGATTGTCGTCAAAATTTGCGCGGCCCGGAAGATTTTCGAGTCTTGAGCCGAGTGTTGCTAACTTTGCCCACTGGTATGCGCTCAGGTTGGCCTCTGCACTGGAGTCGTAAGTAGTACTAGGTAGATTTCATATCACGCAATAAGCTGAGCGCCATCCTGGCGGTAGCCGCGACCGCGGCAAACATCAACAACCATAGCAGCCATTTAAGCCAGGGTAATTTTACTGGCGGCGCCAGGCGTGCCTCGCCACCGACGATATCGACAGTGCGTAGTTGAACCAACTCAGCCCGGGTCTGTTTCTGCTGATCGCTTAATATACCGGTTAAATCATTGTTCGGGGCAGTGGCTTCAAAATTGCCCCAGGCCAGTCGAAATGGACCCGCATCGTTACCCAGAAACAGCATTTCGTAAACCGGAAAGGCAATTTCCACATGGGGTGGTGAATCGAATACTCGATCCGATTTGAACCACCAGTGTTGATACTTTTGACTCGGTAAATTGATGTCCAGGCTTGGTTTGATTTCACCATCGGTAAAATTATGTTGCTGTAACCTGCTAACGATCCGGCGTTTGTGTTCAAAGTCGTCATTACTGGCGTAAAGATCACCGCCTATCAGGGTTTGCTCGGTACCTGGAATTAGTCGCAGGTGATCTGCTTTTACGGCAGCGGGCATATCGAAAGCATAGAAGTCCTGATGATCTTCTAACGGGCGCAATGCCTCGAGTCGATGCCAGATTTTTGTTTCGGCTATCGATTGATGATAGCTGCCGACCACCTTTTGAATTTCGAAAGAATCTACCGATATCAATGGCGTCAGGCGTAGGTATTTTTTTGATTTTGGTATCGAGTCAATGGTTCGCCACTCAGGCTTGTCGGTATTCGCATTGGTCAGGATTTTACGCTTCTGAATCGTACGCCAGTTGTCGAGGTTGTTACCCACCTCTACTCTTAGCCTGAGAAATTGATCGTCGGGCTGGTGGGTCCATTGCAATTCGACCGACTCTATTGTTATGCCGCTGTCGTCATCGCCCAATTCGATGATGTACACCGGGCGGGTTTGATCGACCGGAATTGTTTCGGTGGTCCGGATTTCTGATATCTGGTCTTTCTGACTGGTCTGCTCGCGCGTAGTGACGATTTTGGAACTGCGCTTTGAATAACTGCTGAAAACATGAAATGGCAACTCGACTTGTTTTTCAAGCTGTTGCGGTGTTGCTTTGCGTATCGAACTGGGTAAAGACTTGCCGGCACTGTCGAATACGCCGATGTCCCCCAGGTCCGCGCGCGTTACTGCCAGCAATACATCGATCGGTATTTCCACGCGCTGCAACGCCGCTTCCGATTCGCTTAACTCCGCCTGGTAGGCATAGTGCTCGGGTGAGGAGCTAGCCTGGACTAATGCGCTGAACAACAGGCCGGTCAGGAGTAAACGCTTAGACATTGTTGAATCCTCCAGTGTCCTGCTGGGGTTCATCTTCGGATTTAGGAATGGGCGAGAAATAACCCATCGCCACCAGTAGGCTACCCACTACCATAAAAGAAACTATTCGCTCGACGGTACCACTGGCTGCCAGGTCGATAAAAAACATTTTAACCAGTACCACGGCAATCAGTACGCTACCGGCAATCCATACCGGCCTTAACCTCCGGCGTGACGCGATCAGCATCGAGAGCATGCCGATTATAGTCCACAGAATAGATAGCGCGGTCTGTATTTTGGCATCCCTGGACATGCTCAACAGGTCAAACGGGATATCCGCGTAATGGTGCATGGATCTTAGCAGTGCGCCGCTTAACCAGATGAATATCAATCCGCCCAGCAGGATTAATACCTGATTTTTAATTTCGGGCAAGGATGCCTGCAACAAAGGCAGGGCGCGTATGACGGTAACAAAAAAGGCAATATGCGCCAGGTCCAGCGGATTGATGAACGGCAGATAAGGCAGTGGTGCAGGGTCACCGGTATTGGTGAAATTTACCAGCATACTCCACAGGCTTAGTAACAGGCCAAGTGAAGCGATAATAGCCAATTGCAGAGGCATCCCAAAGCGGTCGATGGCCGGGAATCTGGCGCTGCGGGCCAGGTAGATAGACAGCAATGGGAAGACCGTCAACAGGGCGATAAAACCGTCGCCGGTGGCCGGCATGAAGTGTTCGAATTGCCAGGCCAGGTCCAATGCCAGCACGCAGGTCGCCAATACCACGAATCCAGTGTGCAGCAGCACGAATAACTCTTTACGCCAATCGATTTTTTCAAGCTGCTGAATCGCCCAGTAGTTCAGGCCCAGGGCCAGAATCCAGAACAGGTTGTCTGGCAACATCAGCAGGTGCTGGTTTTTTTGGATTGAAAATACCGCGAGCAGGCCAAGTGCCGGCAGTAACAAAGCGACGCTGATGGACGCCGGTAACCAGTTCCAGCGACGAATTCGATCGAGGTAAACCAGTACACCGGCAGTTAACATCAATAAAACCAGCGTGGCAGCGATTTCATGATCCAGATAGGCATCGATTTGTATTAGTGCGCTACCCAGCCACCAGAGCATCGCCCAGACAAAAAACGGCGTATGCAATAATCGAATTCTGATGGATGTATCGAGTTGGTATAACAGCCTGGCTGAAATAAAGGCACCCAGTGCCACAAACAGGCCGCCCAGAAAAGCCGGATTAATCCAGACGCCATCACCGAGGTCATCGACATTGCGTACCAGGAAAAGCAAGCCTGCACCGAGTTGTACCAGGATTGCAAAACACTGTGCATAGAGACGCTGTTGTCGAATCGATATCCACAATATGCCGGCGGCTTCGAGCGCCCAGGTAGCGCTGGTCCAGTGACCATCGAGTGAATAAGGAATCGCCAGGGTCGCAAACACGACCCCGATAGCCAACAGGGCTTCGGACAGCAACCTCATCGTCTCGCCGCTGCGATTCCACATTAGTCGTGCCAGCAAGACATAGTACAATCCAGTTCCGGCAGCGGCGATGGCGATGCCGTACTCCATGTGCCGTACCATTGCCATTAATATGCTGGATGCAATTACCGGCGTACCAAACACCAGGCTACCGTCCACCAGGCCTTTCAGTTGACAGGATTGTTTGTGCGCATAGAGAATGCCAATCAGGCTGTACATCAGGAAAAACAGCAACAGGAAGCCCATCGCAGGGATTAACATGCTGGTTTTATAACTAAAAATAAACCACAGTGTGTAGATTCCAAAGGTGAACACGAAGCCCAACAGGTTCAGCATGCGCCAGGACTTGAACCAGGCAATCGCGAAAATGGCACCATTTAAAGCCGCGTAGTAACTAAACAGGCCGATGTAGTTACCGCTGCCGGTTGATGCCAGCAAAGGCGCGAGGAAGCCGCCGAGTACGGCATAGATGGCCAGTGCGCGTGAATTCTGTAGTACTGCCAGGGCGGCGGTAAAACCAGCAAAACAGACCAGTAATACAAAAGTCAGCGTCGAAGGAATTAAATTAGCGATCTGGAAGGAAGCAAATATCGTGATGTAGATAACACCGATGCCACCACCTTGTAGTAACAGGGCATAAATTTGCTTTTTGTGCCGCAGGCGCCAACCGCCAAACAACAGTATCATACCGACCACTGCGGCGCCGAGGAAACGAAATTCGAGTGGTATTTTCGAGTTTTCAGCAGCGTATTTAAGTAAAAACGCGACGCCGAAAAATAGCATCAGCAGGCCGACCCGGACGAAGATATTACCGTCGGTAAAATAGGACAGGATAGCCTGCTGGCTCCGTGCGAGCAGTCTATCCAGCCAGTTCGGTTCGTAGGCGCGTGGCGCCGCTGGTTTCGGCGGGGGTTCAGTGCTGGCTTCGGGACTGGCTAGGGTTTTAGCAGGCTCGGCTGGAATCTCTGCCGCACTACTGGTTTGAGGCTTCGGTGCGGCTACCTCAGGCTCGGGCCTTGATTGTTCCGGACTCGCCGGGGAATCTTGCTCGACAGAATCAATCCTGGCGTAGCCTGCCAGGGCACGTTTGAATAGCGCTTGCTGTTGGCGCAGTTTAGTCCTGACAAGCCATTGCATGCTGGCCACTCCCGCTATCAAACCGAAAACCAGGCCGGTTTCAATTTTGTGGAGTAAAGTGCCAATGATGATAGCGATAATGGTAATAACAATTGGCATAACAACCTGTTTAATTACGTTTTCTACAATCCATTGTAGTTTAAAACCTGGAAAAACCACTGTCGGCGGAGCGAGTTGAACCCGGCTGGCATGAGAGCCTGATACACAAATTTCATTTTATTTTCGAATGCCTGAGGATGGGTGTATGCTGCGCACTGATTTTCCTAAGTTCATAGCATGACGCATCCGTTTTTCAAGAACTGGTCCAATTTCACCAAAGCAGTATTCCTGATTTTATTAGCAATATTTCTTTTCGATGTGCAGGGCGCAATCATCAAGCATATGGGTGACCGTTACCCGGTACCACAGCTTGCTTCGTTTCGAAACCTGTTTGGGTTTATACCGGCTATCCTGGTGCTGGTGCTGTCCAGAGAATGGCACGATAAGGGCAGGATTATTCTGATCGGCCAATGGCGATTTGGCCTCGTGCGCGGGCTTTTTATTGCGGGTGCACAGTATTGTTTCTATTTATCATTAACAAAAATGGAACTCGCCACGGCGACCACGCTGACCTATATCGGCCCGGTCTTTATCACCGTGCTTTCGATCCCAATTTTGAAGCATACGGTGGGTTTATGGCGATGGTTAGCGGTTGGCACAGGATTTTTTGGTGTATTGCTAGTAATGCAGCCAGGTGCCGAGGTTTTTTCGCCCTACGCACTGCTGCCTGTCGCCGCTGCATTCGGCTACGCGTTGGCCATCGTCAGCACTAAATTGTTTGTTGATCAGGTGCCCACGCCGTTGATCAATATGTACTCTGCGGTGGGTGCCTTGTTCGGCTCGACAACCCTGCTGTTTGCTACCACTGGTTACATTTCCATTGAGTCGGCAGTTGACTGGCTTTGGTTAGTGGCGATGGGCGCGGTCGGTGGCTGTGCCGTACTACTGATGATTAGTGCTTATCGCCTGACCCGACCCGGTAGTCTTTCTCCATTTGAATATTTCGGTATCCCCTTTTCGTTTATCCTGGGCTGGGTATTTTTTGGCGAAGCACCATTTGACCGCTTGCTGCCGGGTGTTATTTTTATCGTCTGCGGTGGTTTGATAATCGCCTGGCGTGAGCATAAGAAACGAGCAACCCCGGCTCAGGCGATCGCCAAATAGCGTTAAGGGTCCTATGATTGATGAATTAATCAGAGGTTCACCAGGTAATTATTATTACAGGCCAGTCCGAAATTTCTGTCAAACTGCAGCCAGGCAATCCGGAATTAAGTATTTATGAGTCATTCAGCTTCAAACCAGATACCACCGACTAACGCATATCGGGGCTATATAGAGCCAGATCGTGGAGACAGCGATGAACTGTTAGTGCGAACCGGCCGTAACACCGCCTGCGGTGAGTACCTGCGACGTTACTGGCAGCCAGTGGCGCTGGCATCGGAGATTGAAGATATACCTCGCCTGATCCGGGTAATGGGAGAGGAGTTGGTAATCTTCAGAGACAAGTCGGGGCGCTACGGCCTGGTGCATAAACAATGCCCGCATCGACGCGCGTCGATGGAATTCGGCACTTGCGAAGCAGGCGGAATTCGCTGTTGTTACCATGGCTGGTTGTTCGATGTGGATGGCACCATTGTCGAACTACCGGGGCAACCTGAAGGGGTTACCGAGTTGATAAAATCAAATATTTCACTCGGTGCTTACCCGGTCAGGGAATTCAACGGGTTGGTCTTTGCTTATCTGGGGCCAATCGAGGATCTACCAGAGTTTCCGGTTTACGATACCCTCGAAATGCCTGATCAGACTTATGTGCCATACCGGGCTGATTATCAATGCAACTGGTTACAGGTGCTGGATGCAATACTGGACCCCATCCACACCAGTTTCCTGCATACGAGAATGAGTCGGCCGCAGTTTTCAGAGGGTATGGGTGAACTTGGGGAACTGAACTTCTATCTACGACCCATGGGTTTTCTCGGTTCCAATACCCGACGCGTGGACGACAATATCTGGGTACGCGTGAATGAACTGGTTTTACCCAATTTCACCCAGTCCGGTGCTGCATTTTCTGCCGACGGAACCAGGCCTATATATTACGGCCGCACCGCATTTTCACGCTGGGTGGTACCGCTGGACGATGAGCATACCACTGCATTCGCCTGGGCTATCTTTGGCGATCGCGCCGACCCGGAAGAATACAACACCCCGGCGGGGCCTGAATTGATCGAGCAGGGTGAACTCATGGACCGTAGTTACGATGCGCGACAGCGCTTTCCGGGCGATGCTGAGGCGGTAGAAGGCATGGGAAAAATAGCCGATCAATCACGCGAGCACCTGGCGCCGAGTGACAAGGGCATTATTCTTTATCGCAAGAAACTGCGTAAACTCTGCCGGGATCTCGAAAAAGGCATTAAACCCCAACACACCGGCGACTACTGGCCCAATCCGGTACCTACCTACGGTGGCGATACGGTGCTGAATATTCCGAGGGATGCCAACGACGACGCCAGCTTGCTGCGAGATATCGATAAGGCAGTGATGGAAATCCAGTT
>JAPUFZ010000090.1 GCA_027293245.1 Gammaproteobacteria bacterium | reverse complement strand
GAAGCCTGAACCTGGTAATCGACAAGGGAACCCACTACCTGTCCGGATGGGTAAGCGATCAAAATGGTGTGCCTGTGGATAACGCCAGGGTGACCCTGGATGCTGAAATCAACCGCGGTACCACGATATCATTATCTTATCGATCAAGGATTACCAATAACGCTGGGGCCTTTAGTTTTGCTGATCTGGGTAATGAAACTCATGTGATAACGGTCTATGCCCAGGACTTTAAGCGAAAATCAATCAGTCACCGGTTTGAATCGCCCAGTGAAGAAATACATATCACTCTTTCGTCAAAATAAGCTAGCGGATATCGCAATCTAGTTGCCCACAGTACGATCATTGAACCGTGGCCGCCTTACTGCCGTCGCTTAAAGTGATTTCAATTTCATCACCATTGCTCAGTTGCGAAATCGAGCTCACCAGTATTTGATCTTTTGTTATCTTGGCAAAACCACGTTAAAGTGTCTTCAATGGACTTAGCGCATCGAGTGATCTTGCCTGCAATGCCAGATCGTGTCGGGCAGCCAGAATCCGTTGCCTGATCGCGTTGACGTTATTACTATTGATTACGGCCAGGGCTTCTTTCTGTCGCCTGATTAGCAGCAGGGGGCTGGATTGTAAAATAATTGACTGGCATAGTCGTAGCCGATGTTTATCGCTGTTGATGCGATTTCGGTTTCGATCCAGTAGAGTTTCATAGGCATAATTGAGTCGAATTTTTAATTGCGCGAACGCACGTTGTGGGTGCTGTAGCCCTAGTCGCCGCGAGATTTGAGCGAGTTTTTCCTCGGCTCGTGCGAGCTGTTGCAGTGCCTGGTTGGTGATCCGGCTGAGATGAGTATCGATAGTCTGCATTATCTCGTATCGGTCGGGGCTGATAGTTTCGGCGGCCACCGATGGTGTCGGCGCGCGCAAGTCTGCGACAAAATCGGCAATCGTAAAATCGATTTCGTGACCGATACCGGTGACTACCGGTATCGGAAAATCCGCAATTTCCCGCGCCAGCGCTTCATCGTTAAAACACCACATGTCTTCCAGTGAACCGCCGCCACGAACCAGTAATAGAACATCGCAGCCACCGTGCTGGCGCACTCTATTCAATGCCTGCAATATCTGTCCAGCAGCCTGCTCTCCCTGGACCATGGTTGGAAATACTAAAACCGGAATATGCGGTGCACGCCGGCCGAGCACGCTCAACACATCACGGATTGCAGCTCCAGTAGGGGAAGTTACAATCGCTATGCTTTTCGGTTGTGATGGCAGGGGGCGTTTGAGCTCGTTAGCAAACAGACCTTCTGCTCCAAGTTTTGCTTTTAGTGCTTCGTAGCGGCGCATGAGTTCGCCGATACCCGCGTCTTCCAGGTGTTCTACCACAAGCTGATATTCACCCCGTGCCTCATAGAGCGTGACCCGCGCTCTGACTAAAACATGCTGACCATTTTTGGGCAGGAAACCGACCCGGTTATTTCTCCCCTTGAACATCGCGGCACGGCACTGGGCACGCTCATCCTTCAGGGTAAAATACCAGTGTCCCGAAGCGGGGCAGGCAAAGTTCGAAACTTCACCTTCGATCCACAGTGAACCAATACCCTCGGAAAGCATGGTTTTTACCTCGAAATTGAGGGCGGATATGGTCCAGATGGTGTCGGTGCTGGAAAGATGTGATTTCATCGAGTTAACTGAGTCAATAGTGCGATACGCCATAGTTTATACCAGCAGGCGATCACTTTTAATTACCGGGGCATAATATTTAATTCAATATGTCTCTGGAAGTCACGGGGATCAGTAATGATTTAAGTTTTGTGTCCCGGTAATTAATTCAGGTTTACCCTCGACACATCAATACTCTATAATCGCGCTTTGATCGGCGCCCCCGCCCGGAGCAGCTATGCGAATTAGCCAGGAAGCCCTTACCTTCGACGATGTTTTACTGGTTCCTGCCAGATCTGAAGTGCTACCTAACGACGCTATCCTGAAAACCCGGCTCACCCGTGGAATCGGTCTCAATATCCCGCTGGTCTCTGCGGCAATGGATACGGTAACCGAATCCAGGCTGGCTATTGCCATCGCTGAGGAAGGCGGTCTTGGGATCGTGCACAAGAACCTGTCAATGACTGAACAGGCAGAGCAGGTCGCCAGGGTCAAGAAATATGAAAGTGGCGTAATCAAGGACCCGATCACTATCGCGCCGGAGACCCTGGTACGCGATGTGATTGAACTGACCATCAGTCAAAAAATCTCAGGTCTGCCGGTTATCGGTGCGAACGGCCTGGTGGGCTTAGTCACCAAACGCGATCTGCGCTTCGAGTCTAATCTGGATCAACCGGTGTCATCAATTATGACACCCCGCGACAAGCTGGTAACCGTCGGTGAAGGTGCGGAGAAGTCTGAGGTTATCGAGTTATTACACCGTCATCGTATTGAGCGCCTGCTGGTGGTTAACGACCGGGGTGAACTCAAGGGAATGATAACCGTGAAGGATATCACCAGGTCCAGCGTATATCCGCTGGCATGCAAAGATGACCAGGGTCGCTTAAGAGTCGGTGCTGCGGTCGGTACCAGCCCGGATACTGAAGATCGAGTGACAGCATTGATCGAGGCCGAGGCTGATGTGATAGTGGTCGATACCGCGCATGGTCACTCCCGCGGTGTGATTGAACGCGTTGCCTGGATTAAAAAACAATTCCCGGAGATACAGGTGATCGGCGGTAATATTGCCACCGCGGCGGCGGCGAAAGACCTTGCCGATGCCGGTGTCGACGCAGTCAAAGTAGGTATCGGGCCAGGCTCGATTTGCACTACACGGATTGTTGCCGGGGTTGGCGTACCGCAGATATCAGCCATAAGTAATGTCGCCAAAGCATTAAAGGACACCGAAATACCTGTCATCGCCGATGGCGGTATCCGCTTTTCTGGTGATATTTCGAAGGCCCTGGTTGCGGGTGCGCACACGGTAATGATCGGCAGTATGTTTGCCGGTACCGAAGAAGCACCCGGTGAAGTTGAACTGTTCCAGGGGCGTTCTTACAAGTCCTATCGTGGAATGGGGTCTATTTCGGCTATGCAAAAAGGTTCCAGCGACCGCTATTTCCAGGCTGACAGTGCCGATGAAAAGCTGGTACCCGAGGGTGTTGAAGGGCGTGTGCCTTACAAGGGGCCCTTGACCAACACGATCCACCAGCTAGTCGGTGGTGTGCGTTCCAGCATGGGATATGTCGGATGCAGGACGATTGAGGAACTACGTACGCGCCCCGAGTTTGTACAGGTCACCAGTGCCGGTATGGCTGAATCGCATGTGCACGATGTCATCATCACCAAAGAAGCCCCGAATTACCAGGTATAGCCCGCGTTTTGAATATCCTGCACGACGATAGAGTCCTGATCCTGGATTTTGGATCTCAATATACCCAGCTCATCGCCCGGCGTGTGCGCGAGTGCGGGGTTTATAGCGAAATTTACCCCTGGGACGAGGCGCTTGAGCGAATTCAGGCATTTGGCGCCAAAGGTCTGATTCTGTCGGGCGGCCCTGAATCGACATTAGAACTGCAGACGCCACAGGTACCGCTCGAAATACTCGAACTCGGTGTTCCGATCCTGGGAATCTGCTACGGCATGCAGGCCATTGCCCGGCAACTCGGCGGGGAAGTCGAAAATGTCGGTAAAAGTGAATTTGGTTATGCCAGCGTGCGTGCACGCGGCCACACAGAATTACTGCGGGATATTCAGGACAGTACCACCGACGAAGGTTACGGCATGCTCGATGTATGGATGTCGCATGGTGACCGGGTTGCAAAACTACCACCGGGATTCAAGTTAATGGCGAGCACCGAGAGTGCACCAATCGCCGGCATGGCCGATGAATCGAGGAAGATTTATGGTTTGCAGTTTCATCCTGAAGTGACGCATACCACCCAGGGGATGGCCATATACGGTCGTTTTTTGCATGCGATTTGTGGTTGTGGGAGCGCCTGGACATCAGCCAATATAATCGATTCGACGATTGCCGAAGTACGCGAGCGGGTCGGCTCCGACCCGGTTATCCTGGGCCTGTCCGGCGGCGTGGATTCGTCTGTGGTAGCAGCGCTATTGCACCGTGCCATCGGTGATCAACTCACCTGTATATTCGTCGACAATGGTTTGCTGCGCTTTCATGAAGGTGATCAGGTCATGGACCAGTTTGCCAGGCACATGGGTGTGCGGGTGATACGCGTCGATGCAGAAAACCGGTTCCTGCAAAAACTCGAAGGAATCACCGACCCGGAGTTAAAACGCAAAGCCATAGGTAATCTGTTCATCGAAATTTTCGAAGAGGAAGCGGCTAAGCAGGGTGATGCCAAATGGTTGGCCCAGGGTACGATTTACCCCGACGTGATCGAATCGGCAGGCGCGCCGACCGGCAAGGCGCATTTGATTAAATCGCATCACAATGTTGGCGGTTTACCCGACGACATGCAACTAGAACTGGTAGAACCCTTACGCGAACTGTTCAAAGACGAGGTGAGACGAGTGGGTGTGGAACTGGGTTTACCGAGAGAAATGGTCTATCGGCATCCTTTCCCCGGGCCCGGGCTTGGGGTGCGTATACTCGGAGAAGTGAAGCGGGAATTTGCCGATGTGTTGCGACTGGCTGATCACATTTTTATCGAGGAATTACGAAACAACG
>JAPUFZ010000009.1 GCA_027293245.1 Gammaproteobacteria bacterium | reverse complement strand
TCTGCCTGATATCGGCAATCATGGCTCTGGGTGTAAATATGCAATGGGGATACGCGGGCCTGCTCAATGTTGGCATCATGGGCTTTGCCGCGCTTGGAGGGGTAACTGCGGTACTGGTATCGCAGGCGCCGGTCACTGCAGCCTGGCAAGCTGGCTGGGGTAAACTGCTGTTGGCAGCATTGTTTTTTGCGACCACGGTAAGCGTAGCGATTCTCTGTTATCGGAAAATGGATGCCGGGCGCCACCGAAGCTGGGCGATCGGTGCCACGCTAGTAATTGGTCTGTTCGCTACGCGTTATTTCCTCGACCCGGCGGTTGCTTCGATTGAGGCGGTCGAATCTGCAAAAACCGGCTATCTCGGCGGTATGGGCCTGCCGATCATTTTTTCCTGGATCCTCGGTGGCCTGGTTGCCGGCGGAATCGCCTGGTTAATTGGCAAGGTAGCGCTTGGTTTGCGTGCCGACTATCTTGCTATCGCGACACTGGGTATTTCCGAAATCATTATCGCCGTTCTGAAAAACGAGGACTGGCTGACGCGCGGCGTCAAAAACGTCAGCGGCCTGCCCCGCCCGGTACCCTATGAGATCGATTTGCAAACCAGCGACTGGTTTTTGAATCTGACTAGCTGGTGGCATAGCAACTCGCTGTCTTTACTTTCCGAGCTGGAGCAACAGGTCGCGCTCAAACAACAGGTCATCGAAGCATCGAGCATCTTCGTAAAGCTTTGCTATGCCGGTCTTTTCGCCGCTGTGCTGGTAATCATATTGATGTTGAGCGTGAGGGCGCTCAATTCGCCCTGGGGCCGGATGATGCGGGCAATTCGTGACAATGAAATCGCCGCAGGCGCGATGGGCAAGGATGTCACGCGCAGACATTTGCAAATATTCGTGATCGGCTCGGCCGTGGTCGGCATTGCCGGGGCCATGTTGACGACGCTGGATGGGCAGTTCACCCCTACCACCTATCAACCGCTGCGCTTTACTTTTTTGATCTGGGTTATGGTCATAGTTGGCGGTTCGGGTAATAACATGGGATCGGTACTGGGTGGTTTCCTGGTTTGGCTGGTGTGGATTGAAGCCGAACCTATTGGCGTCTGGTTGATGGAATTTGGCACTTCAGGGATGGCCGACGGTAACGCATTGAAAATTCATTTGATCAACAATGCCCAGCATATGCGTCTGTTCTTTATGGGCCTGGTAATGCTCCTGGTGCTACGATTTAGCCCCGGTGGGATATTACCGGAAGTCATCAGGAAAAGAACTTAACCCCTTTTTAATTTTTTACCTTTTCCGAAGGAAAATTATCTCGCAAAGGCGCCAAGGTCGCAAAGAAATAAAAGAAAGTTGGAAAGGGACTATTTATTCCTATAGGCCCCAGAAAACCTTTGCGCTCTTGGCGCCTTTGCGAGAGTTAAAGGTTTTCTCAGTTATAAAATAACCCGGGCCTCATAAGAAGCCCGGGTATGGTAAAACAACAGTAACGTTTTTTAGTGAATCTTAATGGTATTCCACTTCCCACCACCGACTTCCAGTTCTTTATAAGAACCGAACACTTCGCCGACATCGGTAAATTCAACATTGGTCGCACCCTGGTAGTTGACTTCACCACCGGCGGCAAGAATCTTCAATGCCTTGCCCAGTTCACCCGGGCCTATCTCCTTACCCGGTGCATTTGCGACAGACATCAATTTTGCCCGAATGGCCGAACGATCGGCGGAACCAGCTGACTGCATGGCAAGCACGATCAAAGCCGCGGCATCGTAAGACTCCGGTGCAAAAGGCCCGTCACCGGCAACACCATGCGCCTTGGCATAAGCAACAAACGCATCGGCGCCAGACGAGCCGCCCGGCAATGTGGCAATCGAGCCATCGAGATCAGAACCTAAGGCTGCGAGTAATGATTCACCTACCATGCCGTCTGCCAGGATATAACTGTCGAACGCGTCTGAATCGATAGAAGCCTGAATAATCCCCTTACCGCCCTGGTCAAGATAACCGAATACCGCCAGATACTTTGAACCGGAAGCCGATAGGGCACCTACTTCAGCAGAATAGTCGGCCTTGCCGTCTTCGTGGGCCGCGCTAATAGAGATTTTTCCGCCCTGTGATTTGAACGCTTTACTGAAAGATTCAGCCAGGCCTTTACCATAGTCATTATTGGTATAGGTTACTGCAACCTCGGTAATACCACGGCTACCAAGGACATCTGCAAGGACCTGACCCTGTCGCGCATCGGACGGGGCCGTTCTGAAGAAGTAACCATTGTCATTGATCGTGGTAAGGGCTGGAGAAGTCGCTGATGGCGACACCATGACCACACCGTTTGGAACTGCAACATTATTCGCAATCGCGGTGGTAACACCCGAACAGTCGGCGCCGACGATTGCAGCTACGCCATCGGCAGTTATCAATCGCTCAGCCACAGATGTAGCGGCAGCGGAGTCGATACAGGTAGAATCACCACGTACCGGGACCAGTTTTTGGCCCTGGAGAAAATTACCCGAATTCGATGCTTCCGACAATGCCAGTTCGGCAGCGGCAGCCATGGTTGGAGTCAGTGATTCGATAGGCCCGGTGAATCCGAGAATGATACCAATCTTGATATCTTCGGCTAGCACCGGCGCTGACAATAGTGTCAGCATTGTCGTGGCTATAAGAATTTTTTTCATTATTTGCTCTCTCTGTGTATAAATTATGGTTTTATTGTTTCCCGGAATTCACCTGTTTGTTATTTTATTCCGAGTTTACCGGTCAATATTATCATTGTTTCCGGCCACATGCATATGACGCGCGGGTTTTAACCCCCAATCCGCAGATTATGCGGGTTAATTCAACATTTTCGGCGAAATATGGTTGCTTTTGTTTCCTATTCTCTTTATTTTCAACGATCTTTATAACCACCCGGGAGCAGGTATTTCTTCATGCCAATGGATGTGAGTACTCCTTTAATGATTAGCGAATCATCACCATCGAGCTGGCGCAAATTTCCAATAAAACAGCAACCAGACTATCCAGATCAACACAAACTGGAGATGGTTGAAAAGAAACTGTGTGGTTACCCACCGCTGGTTTTCGCACAGGAAATTCGTGACCTGAAATCTAACCTGGCAGAGATAGCTGCCGGCCGGGGCCTGTTACTGCAGGCGGGTGACTGTGCCGAGTCGTTTGCTGATTTTAACGCCAACAAGATCCGTGACACCTTCAAAGTTCTGTTACAGATGGCAGTGGTACTGACCTTTGGCGGTCGCAGACCGGTAACAAAAATCGCTCGTACCGCCGGCCAGTTTGCCAAACCACGTTCTGCAGATATGGAAGAAATCGAAGGCGTCTCGCTGCCAAGTTACCGCGGCGACATTATTAACGATGCTGAATTTAGCCCAGGCGCACGCATTCCAGATCCCGAACGCATGCTCGAAGCCTATCATCAAAGCGCTTCGACCCTAAACCTGTTACGCGCCTTCGCACAAGGCGGCCTCGCCGATCTGCACCAGGTACATCAATGGAATATGAGCTTCGTCGAAGCCAGTCCGGCCAGGGAACGTTATCTGAAAATGTCGGAACGTATCGAAGATGCACTTGGATTTATGGAAGTATGCGGTATTACTTCACAGACCGCGCCATCGATACGCGAAACCCAGTTGTTTACCTCGCACGAAGCGCTATTGCTCAACTATGAAGAAGCGCTGTCGAGAATCGATTCGTTTACCGGCCGTCGCTACAATTGTTCCGCGCATTTTGTCTGGATCGGTGAACGCACGCGTCAGCTCGACCATGCGCATGTCGAGTTCTTCAAGCATATCGAAAACCCGGTAGGGGTCAAAATTGGACCTGACATCGAGGCCGATGAATTACTTCGCCTGATCGATGCGCTCAATCCAGACAACGAAGCCGGCAGGCTTACGCTGATAATACGAATGGGCGCTGACAAGATAGCCGACAGGCTGCCGGCTCTGATCCGTGCGGTACAATCCGAAGAGCGTAACCTGGTCTGGTCATCCGACCCGATGCACGGCAATACCATCAAAGCCAGCAGTGGATATAAAACCCGCCAGTTCGACAACATCATGCGTGAATTACAACAGTTCTTTGCGGTACACCAGGCAGAAGGCAGTTTTCCCGGTGGTATCCACCTGGAAATGACCGGCGAGCACGTGACCGAGTGTACCGGTGGCGCTTACGCGATTTCCGATGCCGATCTGGGTACCCGTTACCTGACCCAGTGCGATCCCAGGCTGAATGGCGACCAGGTACTGGAACTGGCTTATTTGATGGCCGATACATTGAAGCCGGCAAAGGCCGGTCTCGAGTAGGTCTTAATGTCTCATTTAAGCATCACAGCATTGTTCGCAGGAAAACGTTTATGACCCAGACAGCCAGCACCGGCAGCAAACTACAACAAGTTCTGCAGGCAGGCCAGTTCGCCATGACCGCTGAAACCTCACCACCGGATGCTGCCTCGGCAGAGGTCGTACTTGACCGGGTTCGCTGTTTAAAAGGTGTTGCCGATGCCGTCAACGTCACCGATGGCGCTAGTGCACGGGTACATATGTCGGCTCTCGCGGCCGCCGCAATCATGGCGCGTGAGGGTATCGACCCAGTGCTGCAGTTGACCACACGTGACCGCAATCGTCTGGCATTACAGGGCGATGTCG
>JAPUFZ010000089.1 GCA_027293245.1 Gammaproteobacteria bacterium | reverse complement strand
GTTTGGCCGGTGAATAGTCTATTGAGCGTACGCTTACTGGCCCCTGCTTCTCGCGCCCATTGGTCGAGGTTGCGAGAGTCGGATGCCTCTTTCATCAGTGCCTGGGTTACTCGCCGCAGACGTTGATCCTCAGGTAATGGGAGAATTAATGCGGCGACGGGCTGAGCAGATATCTGGTCGAGAATAACCTGCGTTAATCGCGCCTGCGGACTGTCAGCAGTGTAAACGTTCCCCGCGGCTACAGCAGTGATAATCAGTTCGCGCAAGAGTGCTGTGACCTGCAGCACGCAAGGTTCGGCCGGGAATCTTTCTGCTACAGACGGCTCTATGTAAAGCGTTCGCATGGCCACTGCGTGATGCGCGTCGATGCGGTGCTCGACTTCTGCTGGCATCCATACCGCGCGCTGGGGTGGAACCACGTAGGCGGCAGAACCGGTGGTGACCGTCATCACTCCCTGGCTGGCGTACACCAGTTGCGCGCGACGATGATGGTGAAAGGCTAAGGTTTCTCCTGCGGTGAGGTCGTGCCCATAAGCCACTATTACTTGAGGTAGAGCCTCGAGTTGTGCCCAGTTTTGGTTGTGCCCGGCAATAGTTTGGCGTGTTTGCGGCATTAATTGGCTTATTGTGAGTAGTACGCCATTGTATTTTTCAGGATACTGCGGTAAATAGCAACCCGGGTTTTACCATGCAGCGTAGTCATCTGAGATTTTTGTTTCTTAACGTCGGTCATTTCATCACTCACTTTTTCGTTTTAATTTTTGCCACTGTTGCGGCCTTGCGATTAACGACCGAATGGGGAATGACTTATGCGGAACTAATCCCTTACGCCACCCCGGCATTTGTTGCGTTCGGATTGTTCGCGATCCCGGCAGGCTGGCTCGCGGATAAATGGAGCCGTGAGGGAATGATGGCCATCTTCTTCGTTGGTATCGGGGCTAGTTCGGTAGTTTCGAGTTTTGCCAGCAGCCCCTTGGAAATCAGTTTCTGCCTGACGCTAATCGGCCTGTTTGCTGCCATTTATCATCCCGTCGGACTTGCGATGGTGGTCCAGGGAAGAGAGAAAATGGGTGTGCCTCTGGCTATCAATGGTATTTTTGGCAACATGGGCGTCGCCAGTGCCGCGCTGGTTACCGGGCTACTCATTGACAGCTCCGGCTGGCGCAGTGCTTTCGTGATTCCGGGATTTACTGCCATCGTTCTCGGCATGCTTTACCTGGCATTCGAAAGCACGGGTGATAAACAGGAATGGGTTGAAGTGGCATTCGCGAATGACCAGGTCCGACCTGTGGGGGTATCGAGAAATATCCTGATTAGAGTGTTCGGGGTTATCTTCTTCACCACTGCAGTCGGCGGTATTATTTTCCAAAGCACCACCTTCTCCCTGCCCAGGGTATTTGACGAACGTCTGAGCGATATCGCAGGCAGCGCGAGCCTGGTAGGACTGTACACATTCCTGGTGTTTGCGGTCGCCGCTTTCGCCCAGCTTGTTGTTGGCTACCTCATCGACCATGGTTCGATACGCACTGTTTTCGCCTGGGTGGCCATTCTTCAAACGCTGTTTTTTACCGTCATGATACAGCTCACCGGACTGCCGGCACTGATCGTCGCAATTGCATTTATGTTCGTTGTTTTCGGTGAGATCCCGATCAACGATGTGCTGGTTGGGCGCATGGCCAGCAGTGAATGGCGCAGTCGAGCCTATGGAATCACGTATATTATTGGTTTTACCATGAGCGCTGCTGCGCTGCCGATGATTGCCTGGATTCACGGTTCCTGGGGATTCGATGCATTATTTGCGGTGTTAGCGATATTGGCTTTGGTAATTTTCATAGCCGTCCTGTTTCTGCCGAAAAACGGAAGAGTTTTCCAGATTTAAATATCGGTCGGGGTAGATGGCCCGTGGAAATCCTGGTTTCCCAATATTACGACTCATCTGCCTTCAATAGCCCGGCACATATCTCTGCTACCTCCGAAACGGACATGAAATCATATCCGCCATCGTCGGCGGTTGTTGATATGCAGTCACACAGGTCTGGCGGGCTCGAAACCGGTTCGGACAGCCAACTCGCCATATTCTCGCAGAGCTGGGCTTTCTGTGAAGCTGATGCGCTTCGCCAGGTATCAAGATTATCTGTTGATGACAATGAAAATAGTGCCGAAGTGCCGGCACATCCACCAAGCAGGGCCAATCCGAGGCTTATTAAGCTTGTGCGGGTTACAATTTTGACACCAGTCACCATACATTTCCAAATGAGTTTGATCTTTGACCATCAGTTAATGGCTGAGTTCGACCCTGTGTGGTTATAGCTAAACTTTACTTTACGATAGTAGAAAAAATACTCTATGATTCGACCAGCCCTGGCAGACCCGGGGCCTGATTTTAACCAGGCAAATGCAATCACGTGAATATCCAATGATCGGACCTGAAGATCCACCGCCGTATACGATTATTAATGAGCATGGCAAGGGCAAGATATTGCTCGTCGGTGACCATGCCAGTAATGCTATGCCGAAAATATTGAATAAGCTTGGCCTCGATGATGTAGCACTCGAACAGCATATTGCTTATGACATTGGCAGCAAAAAGTTAATCCATCATCTCTCACAGCATCTTGATGCCCCTGCAGTTCTGGCTGGCTATTCGCGCCTGGTAGTTGACCTGAATCGCAGTCTCGAGGATGACAGTGTGATGCCCGAGGTTAGTGACAAGACGGTTATCAAGGGTAATCAAAATATGTCTGATGAGCATCGTAATGCGCGAATACATAGTTTCTATACGCCTTATCGAAAGGCCATCGACATGATGCTACGCCGTTTCAAACAAAGGCAGATCGTGCCCGCCTTTATTTCCATCCATAGTTTTACACCTGAAATATCAGGTTTTTCTCGTCCCTGGCATGCCGGCGTGTTGTGGGACAAGGACCCACGGATTCCAGTGCCATTAATGAGAAATCTATGCGCCCATCCCGACGGTTTTCATATCGGTGATAACGAACCCTACTCGGGCAAACACCTGGCCGACTATACCATCGACCATCATGCCGAAGCGTCCGGCTTGCCCCATGTATCAATCGAAATTCGTCAGGATCTGGTTAACACCGAAGAGGGGGCTGAACGCTGGGCCAGTATTTTGGACGATGCCCTGCATGACATTCTGGCTGACCCGGATCTGTATCGCGTTTGGCAGTCTGTATAAAGAAAAAACCGGAAAAACTGGGCCAGGAGGTTATTTCCTCAAAGGGACCTCGCTGTTAGAGCCTAAATTAGAGAACCCAACCACTATTTAGTAACCTCGTAAACAAGATGGGATTTGGTGCCGCCAGGCAACAGAAAACTTTCGTTTGCTATAAAGGGAGAGTATCAATATGACCTCATTAAAGTACGCTATACTCTCGATAACCGATTTACCATCAATAACACGGAGTCACAATAATTACATGAGCCCTGAAGATAATGTAAATCATGAAAATTCCATGGAATCGACTGATGCGAATGCAGGTTTTTCCGAACGGTTAACCAAAATAGAGGACCTTCTTACATCCATTAGGCTTGCCTCCTGGATTACCGCTATTGGCATCCTGGCTTTAGTTGTTTACACAGTTAAGTAAAAACCATCGACTCTATCGCCTGTACCCGCAAGCGTGGTGATAAGGAACCAACGCAGTATTGACCGCTGTTACCCGGCTGGGCCGATCGCATCCTCTTCAGGCGCGCTAATCAACAACAATGCACCAAGTCGCGAACTGGCGGGCGGATGCTCCGACCCCGGGGCCGCCACGTGGAAATCGCCTTTTCGCAGCAGGTGGCTGCCGAAGCTCACGTCACCTTCGAGCACAGTGCACTCCTCGACACCTGAGTGGAAATGTGTTTCAAATTCCGCGCCCGGCTGCAGGCGCCATAGGCTGGTCTCACGCCGGGTATGCGGGTCGAAGTAGAGGACTTTCTTTTCGATCAGCGGGGTGAGATCGAACCACTCACCCTCTGAGTAGCGCAGGGTCGAGGTGCCCTCGGGTGCGGGTTCCTGAATTCGCCGCATGATCCGAGATTTCATCGAGTCACGCCGCTGCTGGCTCAATTCGTACGGTTCGATTGCCTCGCCCATCGCCATCGCCAGAGCGGCATCGATTGATTCATTATCGCGGTCGGTGGTGCTCATAGACTTAAATCTAACGTATTGTGAAGGGATTGCAAGGCGCGCCGCAGATGAGATTTAACAGTCCCCAGCGGCAAACCCAAGGTGGCGGCGACATCTCCGTGGCTCGAACCGCGAAAATAAGCGAGCATCACCGCCTGTCGCTGAATACGGGAAAGGGCCCCCAGCGCCCGGGTCACTCCGGCGTTTTGCTGGAACCGGGAGAGTGTTGCTTCCGGGCCCAATAACTCGGGTTCGACCTCGTCCTGTTTCGATGATTCCGGGCCGTCGATGGTGACGCGTGCCTGGTTGCCGCGCAGCATATCGAGTGACCGGGATCGGCAGATAATCATCAACCAGGCCATTCCACAGCCACGCTCTTGATTGAAATCGCGTGCCTTGATCCATACTTGCGTGTAGACATCGCAGGCGACCTCTTCGGCATCTTCGCGGGATCGGGTAATCGCCAGGGCGAGACCGTAAACCTTGCCGATGGTCTGATCGTACAAACTCTCCAGCGCTGCATCGTTGCCTCTGGACACCTGTGCAATCAGTTCTCCGAGCGCATCTCGCGCTTCGCCACCTGTCGCCGTTTCAGGCCCGATTTTTATTCTGCTTTGTACTTTCATACCCGCACTCGGACAATCGATTGTTGGCAAAGTTCAATCGGAAAAATATCGCAGCGCACTGCATCCAGATTCATATGGTGCGCGTATAGCCATTATACACCGCGCTGATCAACACAGATCGACGCGCTGTGATACCGATTAACTTTAACTCATGGAACCCATTATGAAAAGCTTTACCATTTGCCGTACAACATTGTTGTCCGCAGCGGTTTTCTACCTGATCAGCTGGTCTGGAGTGCAGGCATCCAGTCATGCGGAAGCCCCATTTATCAAGGGCTATCCGAAGCTCGATGCTACAGACTACTACCTGTTCAACAGCTACGAGCCGGGTCGTGAGAACTACGTTACCCTGGTAGCCAACTACTGGCCTTTACAATCCCCGTTTGGCGGGCCCGGCTATTTCAGCATGGACCCCAACGCCCTCTATGAAATTCACGTCGACAATGATGGTGACGCGGTGGAAGACATCAGCTTCCAGTTTCGATTCACCAATACCCTTGGCGCTGGCGGCAGCGGACTGGCACTTGATATTGGTGGGGAAATCGTCGCGGTGCCGCAGCAAAATATCGGCGCACTCGGCACCGGTGATAACAGTGCCGTGCTCAACTTTAACGAATCTTACACGGTCAGGATGGTAACCGGCGACCGCCGCAGCGGGACGGCCAGCGACGTTACTGACGCCAGTTTCGGCACGACAAGCTTTGCCAAGCCTTACGACAATGTCGGTGGCAAGTCCATCCCCGATTACGACGGCTACGTCAAAAGCCTGACCAATTCCGGCGAAGTGTTTCACAACGTGTCATTCAATGGCTGCCCGGCGGGCGCACAAAGTGGCCGTGTCTTCGTCGGCCAACGCAAGGAATCGTTTTCCCTGCCACTCGGCGAGGTCTTTGACCTGGTTAACTTCGTACCTCTAACCAGTGCTTTGCCGGACGATATCGCGCGTAACCAGCTTGACGATTTGAACATCACTACGCTTGCGCTAGAAGTGCACAAGGACTGCCTGATCGGTTCAGGTAACGGCGTCATCGGCAGCTGGACTTCATCAAGCATGCGCCAGGTGAGAATCCTTAATCCGACACCGGGCTTCGACCAGCCCGAAGTCGTCGGCGGACCGTTTACGCAGGTTTCACGACTCGGCGCACCGTTGGTCAACGAGGTAGTCATCGGCCTGCCCGACAAGGATCGCTTCAATGCCAGTGAACCCAAAGACGACGCCCAGTTCGCTACCTACGTGACCCACCCGACCTTGCCGGCGATTCTGGATATCCTGTTCCGTGGACCGCTTGGCGCAGCGGACAATATTGCACCGGGCAACCTGCCCCGAAACGATCTGGTCGCTGCGTTTCTG
>JAPUFZ010000088.1 GCA_027293245.1 Gammaproteobacteria bacterium | reverse complement strand
ACGTGCTGGCGTTTACAACGGAAATGGATGCTGTAACGGACAGTGATGAAAAATTAGCTTTGGTTCAACTAATGTCTTAAATAACGCTGAGTGGCGGGCTAGGCTGTGTGAAAATTCCAATAATTATCGAAATTAGTTATCAACCAGCCTTGGCCGTAAGCAGAAGTTGACCTTTATTTTCTGAATATCTGCTTTATTTCAGTTTCTATAACTGGGCGGGATTTCGTAACTGTTACCGAGAAACTGGCCAAATACCTGTGCGACCTCCGGGTGGTTAACAGGAATACCAGATTCATCGATTAACAGGTTTTGTTCCGATACGTATGCAACATAGGAGGTGTCTTCGTTCTCGGCCAGCAAGTGATAAAAGGGCTGGTCTTTTCGTGGTCTTACTTCCTCAGGAATTGACTGCCACCACTCCTCGGAATTATTAAATTCTGGATCGACATCGACAATGACGCCACGAAATGGGTATACGCGGTGGCGAACCACCTGTCCAATCGAAAACTGTGTTTTTCTAATGTTCATATTACCGAATAAGATATGGGCGGATTAACGCAAAACAAGTGTTCTGAGTGTCGGTTCTTTAGCCGGCCTAAACTCATGAGTTGATATCTGTCCTGTAATGCAGGTATCGTAAATATACCAGGCAGCCAATACCCGCGGCAATATGTTTCAGGCTGTGTCCGCTGACGATAGACAGTGACTGGAATATCGCGTAGTCGAAGGTTTCAAAGACTTTGGCGAGCAGATAGCAACCCAGGAATATCCAGAGGTCCCGATCACGAGTAAATTCTGGTCTGAACATCAGTAAAATCAGCGGAATCATTACAATCGGCAGAAACTGTACCAGTGCATAGGGACGTAAATCGCCGAATCCCGCCTGTTCGGTGAATGACCAGTATACGATGGATGAAAACCCGGCGATCAATAGTGGCAGCAACATCAATTTGGCGAATCGAAGGGATAGTCGTTCGGCTAATATAATGGTAAAAAAAGACATGAATGCCAGTGTCATGGGTAGTCGATCCCAGACCAGACTTTGATTGTCTGGCAGCCAGTGGTAGTAGGCTGACCCAGGTGCAATGGCTATCAATGCGGCAAAGAAGGTGAAATAGGCCGGCATCATAAGCTCGGTCGCTAGCAGCGAACGACGAACACAGAGAAAATACAAACCAGCAATTCCGGCCAGCGCGAACAGTAGATTGGATGCGATGTTCAATGTATTTGGTATCAGGTAAGTGCGTTGATCGGCGAACTGATGGTATTGCAGGTCCTGTGGTATGGGATCGAGAAAGCCGGTGAGCACAATGAAAATCACCGCTAGCAGTGTCAGTATCGTATATTTTTGGGTTTTGGAAATTGATGTCATACTGTCACTGGGCCTTGACTGTGCGCTACTGATATCAGCTGTTGCAGATCGTTTTCATCGAGGCTAATGCCAAATTGCTGTTTCAATAGATCGTCTAGTATGGCTTTGTTCCCGACTATGGATTCTTCTCGATGTGCCGCTTCAGTGAGAATAAAACGACCGTTAGTGTAGGTAGCGCGACCCCTCTCGGTGGCGCGTGAACAGATAGTTTTACGGGTGAAGTTTGACGCTTTGCTGGTCTGGTGATAGTCGCACATGGCTTCGAAGTGAGAGACTGGGTGCGGTTTCAAATCAAAGATATACAGAGGTTTCCAACCCCCGGTTTCAAAGCGTTGCTCCAGTATCCATCGCTTTCCATCGCTTTCGAGGCGGTAGTAACGATCCAGTTGAAATGCGGGTTTATGCGCCGGAAAAATCGGTAGCAAGAACGAATCGCCAAATCCGACGTCGGCGAACACGGTGGTATCTATCTCCACCATTAACAGCATATGGTCGAATTCGGGCCCCAGGGATTTGCCATCGAAAGTGGAGGCTGACAGTAACTCAACCGGGAAACCAATCTCGGCAATAAGCCAGGCAAAGGCACTATTGAGTTCGTAACAAAATCCGCCTCGATTGAGGTTAACGATTTTGTGCAGAATTGCAGGCAGTTCGAGACTGATTGGCCGGTTGAGTGATATATCAAGATTTTCGAATGGAACTGCCAGCAAATGTGCCAGGTGAAGCTGGTTCAGGGTCGACAGGGTCGGCGTTAAACTTCCCTGATAACCAATGCGCTGGAGGTAGTGTTCGACGCTAACAGTAGTCATAAATTCGCAAATTTATGCAGGTGCCGGATTGCCGGTCGACCACTTTTTAAAACGTTTCTGACAATAGTTAAGCAATGTCGGGTAGTCGGGAAAATAGAGTTCAAAGCCATCTTCCGCGGGCGCATCGTACTCGCAGAAATCATTGTCGTGCGTACGGCAGATCGTCGGCCGATCTTCGTATATGCCACAGCGGCCATCAAAATCAAGGTGGCTACAGGGCGTTTCAAACATCACAAACCAGCCATCCTCATCTTTGTATACCCCGACCCCCTGGTGCGAGACCTGCCAGAGTAAGATTTCGAAATCGTATTTTGATCGGGGCACGTCAAGTTGCTGGGTGACATAGGTGCAGCAGGTCGAACCGGTGCACAGGTCACACTTGGTATCCGCACTGGATTCAGTTTTTATTTCAATTGCGGGAAAATCCATGGTCGTTATTTACCTCCAAGCCAGTCCCGGGGTTGCAGAAAAAATTCAGTGAGCCGTGCCTCACGGCTACCAGGCTCTGGCTCGTATTTGTATTGCCAGTTAACCACCGGGGGCAAAGACATCAGAATCGACTCGGTACGCCCGCCCGATTGCAGGCCAAACAATGTGCCACGGTCATAAACCAGATTGAATTCGACATAACGCCCGCGACGATACCACTGGAACTTTTTTTCCTGTTCACCGAAAGCAGTATCTTTGCGTTTTTCTACAATCGGCAAATAGGCTGGCAAATAGTGATCGCCAACGCTACGCATGAAAGCAAAAGCAGTTTCGAAATCGGGCGTATTTAAATCGTCGAAAAACAATCCGCCTATGCCCCGTGCTTCGGCGCGATGTTTAAGGTAAAAATAATTGTCGCACCATTGTTTATACTTAAAATATTGATCCGGGCCAAATGGGTCGCAAGCCTGTTTGGCGGTTCGATGCCAATGCTTACAGTCCTCCTCGTAGGCGTAGTAGGGCGTCAGATCGAATCCACCACCAAACCACCAGATGGGTTCTTCGCCAGGGTTTTCGGCAATGAAAAACCGCACATTCGCATGCGAGGCAGGTACGTGGGGATTCTCAGGGTGGATTACCAGGGAAACACCCATGGCGCGATAATGGCGCCCGGCCAGTTCGGGGCGGTGGGCAGTTGCCGAGGCCGGCAAGCTATCACCAGTTACCTCGGAGAAATTTACCCCGGCCTGCTCGAACACCTTACCGCCAGTGAGCACCATGGTGCGTCCGCCACCGCCGGTTTCACGTACCCAGTCATCGGTGACAAATTCAGTGAGTCCATCGGCCGCCTGCAGGCTGCTGGTGATTTCCATTTGCAGATTATTAAAATAACTTCTCACTTGATCGATATTGCTATTCATTGGCGAAACTCTCTAAATATGCGACCGCTTTCAAGAGATTTTATCTCACTCGCACAACCCGTGCCTGTACTAAAGCCAGTGACCACATAATCGAGGTTTTCGCCGAATTGCCGACGTGCCTGTAAGGCGTTGCGCACACTCGGTTTGCGGTGCCTGTTTGCACTGGTCGATACAATGGGGGAGTGCATAGCCGAGCAGATCGATCCGATAAAGGGGTGTGTGGTAATCCGAATAGCGATTGTGGCAAAGTCGCCTGTTAACCAGACTGGGCATTCCGGGCTTGCCGGAACCAGCCAGGTGACTGGATGCGAATATGATTTTTCTAACCGGCGCATCGCCGGTTTGGGGGTATCTTCGCGCATATAGGGTATACAATAGTCCAGTTCTGGTGATAACAGGATTAATCCTTTCTCAAGTCCTCTTTGTTTAATGTTGATGATGTTAACCACGGCAGGGGCGCACATTGGATGGCAACCAAGGCCCCAGATGGTATCGGTAGGATAGGCGATAACCGCGCCCTTCTCGACTGCTTTACTCAATCGGTTGATTGCCCAGGGAGACATGCCTGATGAAGTATTATGATTCAGGAAGCTGGACTGGCTTCCTTTATGCTGGTTACTTTCCCCGTTTTCTTCTTCCTGGGCGCCTTTTTCTTTGGCGCGGCTTCCTTCCGGCCTGCTTTTTTAGACGCTGATTTTTTCTTATGCGCCTTTTTCTTATGCGCGGCTTTCTTTTTTACAGCGGTCTTTTTGCGACGCGATTTGGGCAGCGGGGCTTTTGCTATCAACTCCTGACAAACTTCAAGTGTCAGGGCCTCAGGATCTTCTACATCCTTTGGAATCCGCGCATTTTTTACCCCGTCCGTGATATAGGGTCCATATCGTCCGCGTAGTATTTTGATGTCGGTGCCTTCGAAAAGTTTAATCTCTCGATTGGCGTCAAATTCCTTCTTATCGCGTACCAGTTCGAGTGCTCGCTCGAGTGTCAGCGTGTATGGATCGTCACCCGCCTTAACATTCAGCGATACGTACTTGCTGTCGTATTTTACGTAAGGACCAAAACGGCCGATGTTGGTTGATATCGCCTCGCCCTCGGGAGAGCTGCCGAGCTCACGCGGTAGCTCGAACAGATCAAGTGCCTCATGCAATTCGATTTTGTCCATTTTTTGACCAGGCCTGAGACCGGCAAATCGTGGTTTGTCTTCGTCCTCACGGGTGCCAATTTGCACAAACGGGCCATAACGCCCCATACGCACTGAAATCGGTTTTCCGGTTTTTTCATCTATGCCCAACTGGCGTGACTGGATTGCCTCATCACGGCTTACCGATTCCATCTTTTCATCGATCAGTTTCTTGAAATTACTCCAGAATTCCTGCATCAATGGCAACCAGTCGGTCTCACCGCGCGAAATTTCGTCCAGGGCATCCTCGAGTCGAGCGGTGAAGTCGTAGTCGACATATTGGGCAAAATGCTCGGTCAGAAATTTGGCGACCACTCGCCCGACATCGGTGGGGTGAAAGCGTTTGCTTTCCAGTTCGACATATTCCCGGTCGAGCAGGGTGGTGATAATGGAGGCGTAGGTCGAAGGACGACCAATACCGTATTCTTCGAGTGTTTTTACCAGGGTGGCTTCGCTGTATCGTGGCGGCGGTTCGGTGAAGTGTTGCTCGAGGCGAATTTCTCTGAGATCAACCCGATCACCCTGTTTAAGCGGCGGCAGGATATTTTCCCTGGTGTCATCCTGCTTGTTGTCATCCAGGCCTTCGGTATAAACGCGCATGAA
>JAPUFZ010000087.1 GCA_027293245.1 Gammaproteobacteria bacterium | reverse complement strand
TCGCGTTGCTAGGGTGGTTGAGTTCCGAGCCATTCATCGAAACCACCGTCAGCGGCGGTGACGACGAGGTACTGCTGGTTTTACCGACATTCTCCGCCAAAGAATCCGGACGTGAGCGGGCGCTGAAGACCCTGGTTCAGGCCTCTCCTCGCGACATTGTCCCGGTTGCGGCCCTGGCCCAGCTGTATATCGAGCGATCTCGAAGTGAGTCCGATCCACGCTACCTCGGATATGCCCAACACCTGCTGGGTCCCTGGTGGCAAGAGGACTCACCCCCGCCGGCAATTCAGCGGCTGCGCGCCATTTTGCTGCAGGGGCAACACCGCTTTAAACCGGCCATCGCCGACCTCGATGACTTGCTGCAACGCGACCCGCACGACGCGCAGTCCCTGCTTACCCGTGCTACCGTGCACCAGGTACTGGGGAATTACCGCGAGGCGCTGGCGGACTGCCTGCGTCTGTCGCGTTACGCCCCACTTCACGCAATCGCGTGTACTGGATCGATACTGTCGTTAACCGGACGTGCGGCCAGCGCTCAGACACTGATGTCGCGAATCGAGCCGCAACTGCCAAATGAACCAGTGGCAACCCGTCAGTGGGTGTTGACCCTACGTGGAGAAATTGCCGAACGCGGCAATCAAATCGAGCAGGCCGAGCGATACTACAGGCTGGCATTGAACGAACCCCTTCGCGGCCCTTATCTGTTGCGTGTTTACAGTCAGTTTTTACTGCGTAAGGGTCAGGCCCTGGATGCGCTCACGCTGCTGCGCGACGAGACCCATGACGACAGCCTGTTATTGCACGCCGCGATAGCAGCACAGCGTATCGACGACAAAGAACTGCTCCGGCAATACATGGGCCTGATCGATACCCGCCTGCGCAATGCGAGGCTTCGGGGATCTAGCAGCCACTATTACCTGGCCGGACGTTACGCGCTGGAGATCGAACAATTACCGGCTAAGGCACTTCGGTTGGCACGGGCCAACTGGCTGCAAAGCAAAGAGGAGCGAGACACCGAATTGCTGGCCGCCGCTGCCCTGGCCAACGGGGACCAAGCTGTGCTGCGGGAAATCGAGCACTGGATGTCTGGTCAGAATGCCGTATTACCGCAGCTTGCATCCCTGCTTAAAGCCAACGCGAATGACCCACGATGAAATCACCCAGAATCCTCGCTCAGGCAGAATTTATCCAGGCATATAATTTTGCAGCCTTAATGAAATCGGTTCTGGTGTTGGTTGTCCTGCTTGCCAGCACCACAACCGTATTCGCGCATAAACCAAGCGATAGTTTTCTCAACCTGGAGCGAAATGCTGATTCCTGGCAGTTACGCTGGGATATCGCGTTGCGCGACCTCGAATTCGCGATCGGTCTGGATATCGATCAAAACCGTAAACTAACCCGGGGAGAGGTTAACAACCAGGCTCACAAGATTGGCGCCTATGCGCTCAGCCGGTTACAGTTGACTGCCTCCGGGATTGTCTGCGATACATCCTTCGACAGTTTTGATATTCGAAAGCTCGATGATGGCAGTTACGCGTCTTTGCTGGTATCGGCTAATTGCCCGGGCAGCGAGGCGATTGAGCTCGACTACAGCCTGTTTTTCGACCTCGACCCTACCCACCGCGGGCTGGTGAATGTCCACGACAACGGACAGAACTTCAGCCACGTGCTTTCCGATACCGACCACTTGCTAATACTGGATCGCGGCGACTGGAGCGCCTGGGCCACACTGTACAGCTTTGTGCGTGAAGGTGTCTGGCATATCTGGATCGGATACGATCATATTCTGTTTTTGTTAACGCTGCTGCTTCCCGCGGTTTTATTCCTGAAAAACGGGCGTTGGCAATCTGTCAACAGGCTATCCGACGCGCTCGTCGATACGCTCAAAATTGTCACCGCATTCACCCTTGCGCACAGTATTACGCTCACGCTCGCGTCCCTGCAAATTCTGACACTGCCACCGAGGTTCGTGGAGAGCATGATCGCTTTTTCGGTACTCGTCACGGCGATCAATAATCTGTTACCGATTTTTCGTGGTTCGCGCTGGCTCGTGGCATTCGGCTTCGGCCTGATCCATGGTTTCGGATTCGCCAGTGTTCTGCAGGACCTTGGCCTGGAGACGAACCAGTTAGCCCTGTCGTTACTGGGGTTCAACCTGGGTGTGGAACTCGGCCAGCTCGCAATCGTGGCGGCTTTTATCCCGCTTGCCTACCTGATTCGAGACAGCGCTTTTTATCGCTGGGGATTGCTCCGCGCCGGATCGGTCATGGCCGCTGCCGTGGCAACGGTCTGGTTGATCGAGCGCTTGTTTAACTATCAACTGCTCGAACCATTGAAATCTATCTGAATCGAGAATTCAATTCAGTAGGCCAAACATTTTTACCGCAGGGCTAAGGCCGATATCCGGCACATTTACTACTAGAAAATTGCGAGCACCCTCCTGTTCGGCAAGTGCCATCTCACTATGCCGCTTTTATCGGTTATAAACTATGGCAACAGGCGATAGATTTTGTAGGTATTTTCCTACACGATTGTGGATATATACCTGTCGTGAAGCATCGCGCTATGGTTGATTCGACTGTATGATTGTGAACCAACCACGATACTTCGGCTCTTAATCAGGCATGGACCTGTCAGACAACAAGATTCCGGTAGCCAGGCCGGGAATCGATAACGATAGCGGGCTGGATTCAGTTCCGGTCATCGAATTTCTATCGGGTCGACACCGGGGCACTCACCAGCGAATCGCCGAGCAAACCGTTTTCCTGACAATAAACGAGCTGGGTGGAATTTCGATTATTCCCGCTTCAGAATCCGTTGAAGGCGAAAATTATCCCATTCGGTTACATCGATCTGGTGACACTTATGAACTCGAAGTGCAGCCGCTCTATAACGTTTGGGTCAATGGTAAAAACGTATCGCAACACACACTAGTGTCGGGGGAACTGCTGGAAATCGGGCGTAACGGGCCCATGTTACGCTTTCGAATTTATCCAGTGGGTGAGGTTCCGCTGCGAACCGCGGCGAACGCATTCAACGACTGTATCGATTGCGCACGCTATTCAGATGGTTCATTCGTCAGGCGCACCGGGCGGCTGATGTCGGAATTTATCAGTGAGCTGGTGGTTCATACGACTGCCGGGTTCCGCATCCTGGTTGTCATCCTGTTGGCCGCACTGGTAGTCAGCATGGTCTACCTTTCACGGCAGAGTCAGTATCTTGAGGAGCGCCTGGCGGCGGAATCGGGCTTTACGCAGAGAATTTCCGAACTTTTGCGACGCACCGAAAGAGATGCCATTACCAGCGAAGACCTGGCTAATCTCCGGGCCCAACTGGAGAAACGCGTTGATGCCCTTGAGGCGCGGTCGATAGCCAGCCGCAAGATCATTGCCGAAGCATCAAAATCCATCGTCTTCCTTCAGGGCAGTTACAGCTATTTTGACAAAGACAGCGACAGGCCTCTACGCTATGTCGGGCTTGACCCCGCAGGCCAGCCTTATGGTACCCCGGAGGGCCCCGCGGTTACCCTGGAAGGGGATGGGCCGGTTGTAGAATTACAATATACGGGTACTGCATTCGTGGTAGGCGCTCAGGACTTACTGATCACCAACCGACACGTGGCAGTGCCCTGGGAAAACAACCCAGCCCATGAGCAATTTGAAGCCATGGGCCTAACACCAAAATTTGAACGCGTCATAGGCTACCTGCCAGGTGTAGAAAAACCTTTAGATGTACAGCTTGTCGCTGCCAGCGACGATGCCGATGTCGCTGTTTTACGTTGCTCTGTAACACCATCGGAAGTTCGTCAACTGGTTACAGGATCAATTCCTGTTCATCCCGGTGATGAAGTCATCGTGATGGGCTACCCGACTGGTGTACGCGCGATGCTGGCACGCACTGATACGAATTTCCTCGACGAAATTCGTGAAGAGGGAAACCTGGATTTCTGGGTGGTGGTAGAACGTCTTTCCGCAGCCAGTCTTATCACCCCGCTGGCTACCCGTGGCATCGTCGGCCAGGTAACTCTGGATGCTGTGGCTTATGATGCAGAGACCACACGCGGAGGTAGCGGTGGACCCGTACTCAATATGCGGGGTGAAGTCATTGCCATCAACACGGCTATCATGCTGGAGTTCGGTGGCTCGAATATCGGTGTACCCATGGCGCGCATCCTGCCGGTTCTGAATCGATCTTTAGAATTAATAAAGTCGCAGTAACTTTAATTCAGAGAAAATACCAGCTCAGAGAGCAATAGTTTGTAATATTAGTGAATATGCTCTCCGATTAATGCATTATTCTTTCTGTCCCAATTGAAACCTGGAGTAGACACCAATGAAATCGATGAGTGCCTTATTCATTGTCGCCCTGAGCCTGAGCCTTGCCGTCGGCACCGCAAAGGCTGAAGAAGACGGTTTATTTAGCAGCCAGTCACTGACCCCGGAAACAGCGCTGATGGCGGCCTCGGCGGCTTTGGAAAATTGCCGGGCCGAGGGATTCCAGGTAGCCGTAGCCGTGGTCGACCGCATGGGTATCCTGCAGGTTCTGATCCGCGACCGCTATGCCGGAGCACATACCGCAGATACAGCCAGGGATAAGGCCAGGACGGCTGCCAGTTTCCGCACCAATACTTCTGAACTGGTGGAACCGACGCAGCCTGGACAACCGCAATCCGGGGTCCGCCAGGTCCCCGGTGTGCTGATGATCGGTGGCGGTATGATCATCGAAGCGGCCGGTTCCCTGGTTGGTGCGATAGGTGTTTCTGGTGCCCCGGGTGGTGAACTGGACGATCAGTGCGCCACCGCGGGAATCGAGGCGATAGAAGACCTGATCGCTTTCTAGACTACAGGGCAGATTAAGCCTTCATGACTTCAAGCCATCTCGCGCATGATTTTCGCAACTTCCCTTACTGGTGGGATTCTGCCGGGATCGAGTTCGAAGCACACTCCGGCGACAGTCCGGCCGCGCTACCCGGGCGCGCGGAGGTGGCAATCATCGGTGCTGGTTACACCGGACTCTCCGCGGCCTTGACACTGGCTCGCGCGGGCCGTGAGGTGGTGCTGCTCGATGCCGAGATGCCAGGTTTCGGTTGCAGCTCGAGAAACGGCGGGCTGGTGGGACCGAGTTTTCATAAGCTCGGTCTTACCGGCCTGGTTGCACGGCACGGGGTCCGAAAGGCGCACGCCATTCTGTCCGAGAGTATGGACGCGCTCGAGTTTCTGTACGCGTTCATCGAAGCCGAAAGCATTGAATGCGGTCTGCAACGCACGGGACGTTTCCGCGGCGCCGATCGCCGCGGTCACTACGAAGAGATGGCAAAGGAAATTGACGGATTCAAACGCGCGGTCGGCCTCGAGGCAGACATGGTGCCGCGGCACGAACAGCACGCGGAAATTGGCTCAGACGCCTACTACGGGGGCGTGGTCTACCATCAGGACGGACATTTGCATCCCGGCCTTTATGTGGCGGGACTGGTTGAGCGGGTGCGGGCGGCGGGTGTGAAGATCGTCGGCAATGCGGCGGTCACGGGCATGCGCCAGGATTCGGGGGACCAGGTTCTTGCAATCGGAGATCGTCAACTCGTTGCCAACCAGGTGCTGGTCGCCACCAACGGTTACACTCCCCGTGCGTTACCCTACTTTAGACGACGGGTGATACCGCTTCGATCCGCCATCATCACCACGGCGCCGCTGAAGCAAGACTTGATGCGCGAGCTGAGTCCGAAAGGTCGAGGCTTTGGGGGGACCTCGCGACTGGTAATCTACTACCGGCCATCGCCCGATGGCACTCGCATGGTGTTCGGCGGACGCGCGTTTCATCAGGACGACCGGCCTGCGGCCTATACCAACGACCTTTACGCTGAAATGATCGGCATATTTCCTCAGCTCAACGGGGTCAAAATCACCCATGGCTGGTCGGGCACTGTGGCCTATACTTTCGACCACGCGCCGCACATTGGCAGCCATGAAGGTGTTTTCTACGCAATGGGTTACTGCGGCTCCGGTGTCGGCCGCGCTACCTATTTCGGTCGCAAGGTAGCACTCAAGATGATCGGCGATCCCGAGGGCAAGACTTCGCTCGACGACCTCGCTTTCGAGACTCGACCCTTCTACACGGGAACGCCCTGGTTCCTGCCGCTCATTATCCGCTGGCATGCATTTCGGGATGCTCGCTAAATGAGCAAATATACCCTCGAGTTGTTTGATAAATTCCCGCAACTGGAAGCAGGCGAATTACCCGCTAGCCTGTCACTATAAATGAATTTTATAGTGAGCGATTAAATTGATTTCAAATCGAGTGGAACTCAAACTGATATCTGCCATTCTGACCGGCATTCTATTGAGCAATTTGAGTATTTTCAGCGCACCATTTTACATTGGTGCGCTAATTGACGGCCTCGGGTTGAATGCAATCCAGGCAGGACTGGTCAACACATTTGAGATCGGTGCCGTGGCTGGTGTAACACTAGTATTCGCAAACTACGTGGACCGTATTTCACTACGCTATCTGGCTTTGACCGGTGCGCTGATAATCCTGCTGGCCAATCTGGTCAGCCTGGCGATTGACGGTTATTTGCCAATGCTATTAATACGTACACTCGCTGGAACGGGCGCCGGCTTATGCCTCGCTGCCTCGAGTGCATTGCTCAGCCGTGTGAAAGATCCAGATCGTGTCATGGGGATAGTTCTGGTATGCAACACCCTGACCCTGATTGTGCTCTTGTCTATTATGGGTTATGCCAAACAACAATGGATGTTCAGTGGCGTGATCGGCTTGTTGACCATCGTATTGTTGCTAATGATCCCGCTTATGTTGCTTATTCCCACCCGGCCTGTAGTGGCGCATAAAGCTGAGACTGCAGACTCCAATATGGATATCAATCGGGCCATAGGGCTTCTTGGCATAGGGCTTTTGATCGTGTTCTGCCTAATCGAGGGTGGGGTACTATCGTTTAGCGAACGCGTCGCGACCAGGCTTGGCATTAGTGAAACAGACATTGGTAAACTGTTGGCCCTGGCCTATGCTGCCGGGCTCGCGGGTGCATCACTGGTCGCATTGCTGGGCGATAAAATCCCGCGAATATTCCCAATTTGCACCGGCATTAGCCTGATGGGCATTGCCAGCCTGGTGGTTTATCACACCCAGTCGAACCTGCTGTTTTCTATTTTCCTGTGTTCTTTTACTTTCGGTTTTTTTATCGCCTTTCCTTACCTGATCGGTGCCTGCGCCCGACTCGACTCGAATGGTTACTGGGCCGCCCGGGCCAGCGGCGCCAACCTGATAGGTGTGGCCTTCGCTCCGTTTATGGCCGGGACGATTGTCAGCACCACAAGTTATCAGACTTTAGGATTATTGTGTTTTTGCCTGGCGCTGGTATGTCTCGTCCTGGCACTGGTTTTTAATTACCGTATTAAACAACAGCTCTGTGAAACCAGGGTCCATTTAACCTGAAAAATCATGCAACATGCGGGCTAGCCGGATAATGTTGTGATTCATTCAGGTTGATACCTTAAGGAAGAGGCTCCTTAAGGTATTAACACCGCGGCGCCAGTCAAATTGCCGGATCGCAAAGCTTCCAGCGCCAGGTTTGCATCCTCGAGCGCAAATTCTTCGATCCTGGTACGAATCGGTACCCTGGGTGCCAGTTCCAGAAAATCTTTCGCATCCTGACGGGTTAAGTTTGCCACTGAACGAAGCACGCGCTCGCCCCAGCGAAGCTGATAAGGAAAGCCCGGAATATCTGACATGTGAATACCGCCGCAAACTACCACACCACCCTTACGCACAGAGCGAAGCGCGGCGGGGACTAGTGAACCAACCGGCGCGAAGATGATCGCCGCATCCAGCTCATCGGGCGGTGCCCGGTCGGAGTCTCCCGCCCATATTGCACCCATTTCGAGGGCAAATTCCTGCGCCGCCCGGTCACCCGGACTAGTAAAGGCATAAACTTCACGATTTTGATAGCGGGCAACCTGGGTCACGATATGCGCTGCCGCTCCAAACCCGTATATTCCAATCCGGCCAGATTTTTTACCCACCATGGATAGGGATCGATAGCCAATCAAACCGGCACACAACCACGGGGCAAGCTCAGCATCCGGGTAATCAGCGCTGATGGGAAAGCAGAAGCGGGCGTCGGCAACGGTGATGTCCGCATAACCTCCGTCGATCTGGTAGCCGGTAAATCCGGGTTCATCGCAAAGATTTTCTGTGCCGGACTTGCAGTAAGAGCAACGTCCGCAGGTACTGCCCAACCAGGGAATACCGACCCGCTCACCCAATTTAAAGTGATCAACACCCTCGCCGAGCCCGGCGACTCTACCAACGATTTCATGTCCCGGAATGATCGGCAACTTCGGTTCGGGAAGATCGCCGTCGACCACATGCAAATCGGTGCGGCAAACACCGCAAGCTGATATTTTTACCAGAACCTGCCCTGGGCCGGGTATCGGATCGGGCTTTTTCAGGAGTTGAAGTGGCACCCCTGGTTTTTCGAGAATCATGGCTCTCATGGGTTAGGCTCCTGCGCTATTCAATCTCTGAATATAAAGACTATCACGGAAAAATCGGGTCAGAGAGCAATTGTTTCTAGACCTACCCAACGCAATTCAGATAATTTATACTGCCCGTCAGCCGATACTGAAGATTACCAGCCATAAGCCCGGAGGCAATAGTCGAGGATGAAACGTAGAGGATTCGTCAAGCTGTGTGCATCTGCGGTTGCCAGCGTGAGTGCCAGCCCTGAGCTGCTGGCCGAAGGGGCGCGTAAGTTGCAGACTTACGAACGGGTCAAGCTGATCGACCATCAAACCCGGGAACCGGTTCGTGCCTCTTCGCTTGAGGTTGGCGAGGCCTACGTTTTCCATTATCCCTACGTCACTACCCCCTGTTTTATAATTGACCTGGGTCGGCCGGTGAAGGCCAATGGCAGGCTTTTGACACGTGACCGGGAAAGTTATCGCTGGCCGGGTGGGTCCGGACCGAAACACTCGGTGGTTTCGTTCTCGGCGATCTGTGCGCACAAGATGAGTCACCCGGCGCCCTCGGTGAGCTTCATCAATTACCGCCACGGAAGGACCAGTTACCGCAACAATGATGAGGAAATCGTTGAGTCTGAAAACGTAATTTACTGTTGTTCGGAGCGGAGTGTCTACGACCCAGCTCGTGGTGCGCTCGTGCTCGGTGGACCTGCCCCGCAACCGCTTGCTGCCATCGCACTCGATTACGTGCCAGAAGAAGACAGTTTCTATGCTACCGCCACCATCGGTGGCGAGATGTTTGATCGCTACTTCACCACCTTTGGTAAACGCCTGGTACTGGATCACGAACGTCTCGACATTCATCGCGCAGCGAGTGGCACCGCCGATCTGATACGACTTAAGGATTTCTCCAGAAAACAGGTTATGTGCTGAGGCTGGAACTCCCGCTAACTGAGTTTTCCCGGTTCGATCGTATCACCCTGGCTGATTCCGCAATAGCCGGTTTGCAAGACCATGTGTTTGTGCGCGCTGGCACTGTTTCGCAGTCAACCACCGGCTGCCTGCATCGGTGCTCGACTGCATCAGGTTTCCACTACCCTCGACGTGTTCCCCGCTGTTGGCAATGACATGGTACAACTCATGGGCGAGTGCGGATCCTGCGTCCTCGACATCGAGCATGAGCCACACGCTATTGGTTAGCCACGGACGTCTGTGAGTGTTGTCAAGCCCGAATGCTTCGCCGGTAAACGGCTCCAGCATCCGCGTATCACGCGCAAAAATTACCCTCAGCTCTGTGGTAGCCGTGGCTCCCAGTAGAGTGCGTGCGCCGCCGGTGGATAGATCGCGTAGGTAGTCGTCGCCATCGAATGTATGGATCGATAGCTCATCGGCACCGATGCCACACTGTTCGAGAAGATCGTAGGCTGTCTGTAGCACCTGTTCAATGCGCTGGGGCGTCCAGCGTTGGTCCAGGACCAGAATATCGAGTGGCAGCCAAAATTCCGGAGGCGGTTCCGCGGGTCTGATATTGAGTGCTGGATGCGGATTTAGTCTAACCGGGCGGCCAGCCAGCGGATCAGCGACGTAACCGGTGCTAACCCAGCGGTGCACGCTGTCATTTCTATAACGCCGGCGTAATTCGACGACTATATCGGTAGCAGTCCACTGCGGCTGCGCTATTTTCAAATTAGCCGCGAGTGCGGTCATTCGGGATACCGCATAACTTGAACCCGACGCATAGATTTCGGCACCGGAATAATCGATCAGGGGTATGTTCTCGGCCGGAATCAGGTAGTCAACCGACGATCGGCCCCAGTTCGTGCGTTCGGCGGGTCGGACGTAATCGTCTGCTGAGGTGACCACGATCATGTTGTCGAGTTCGAGAGCTGCTGGATAAACCGGCACTTCATCGATGTCACGACCATCGTTGCCGGCCGAAACCACGAATAGCATCTGCGGATGGGCACGCGCGGCCCGTTCAAAGGCGGTCCAGTCCTGCTCTTGATTGCTACCGAGTGGCATGCCCAATATGGCCACCTGGTGTTTGTCGGCATGTTCGACCAGGGCCTGCATTCTAGACATATCGGGGCGGGGATATCGATAGGGCACGAGTTCAATGCCGGGTGCTTCCCTCAACAGCAGCGATGCGGTTCGAGTGCCGTGGCGTTGAACGAAGAACTCAGATCGTAGCGGATGGGCGTCATAGGGTAAATTGTCCTGATCCCAGAAATCGTAACCGATCAGTGCGCCATTGATATCCCTGGCCAGGCGCCGATTAATCATCGGCAAGCGATAGTTGACACCCGAATCAACCATGCCGACTCGCAACGTTAACCGTCCAGCCTGGCTTGCTTTAGTTAGGGATTCATCGATGTTGCGGGGTATGAATTTCAGCGGTGGATTTAACCACTGAGGCCTGCCGGTGACTGCAAAACTGGCATCCAGCGAGGTGATATTGAGCGCCTGGCCGAGGTCGTCATAGTTTATCTGGCGCGCAACTTGCAGTTTGCAATCGAAGCTCAACGAGATAAAGATCGAAGCATTGTCAGCAGCGCGATAGAAGGTACTGGAAAACTGTTTTTGCAGACCTGGGCGCTCGATAATATCCAGTTCCAGCAGTGCCTGATTCTCCAGTGGCAGACGATACTTTGTTCCGACCTGCCGGCCTCGCACCTCTATCGGAGATTGCTCCACAGGACCGCTCGCAATAGCCGGTGTAAACCCGGTGTCGTCATCCCAGGAGCGACAGACCTCGGCGGTAAATTCCATCAATTGCCGGGGTTGCCAGGTGGCATCGGCATTGCCTGTTAGCAGCAACAGGTTGACTGCTAGCAGCCAGCGAATCGCCGGCATCAACACCATTTTAGAGGTTGGAACGCTCTAACAGTTTGTCGCCCCGTTCATCGATGATTTGCCGGGCCTTGGAAATTGAGTGGTCTATTGCCGTCTGCCTGTCGCTGTTGATGTCAGCCCGAATAAACTGTACACGTTTGGTTTCGCCGTCCAGTTCACCACTGATATAACCCGCGGTTCGAAATTTGCCGTCCTCGTCGATAGGCGCAGCCTCAATCGTCAGGCCTTTGTATTCGATTGGTTCGGATGGTGCAATGGGCGCTCCCGCTGCGCTGGAAGAGCCGGAGAAAAGGGACTTAATCAGTTTGCCGAATCCCATGGTTATGTCCTGAGTTGTCTGCAGGTAGGTGATAATAACAGACCCGGGGACGAGAAGAGAGTTGTGATTGCTGCCCTGGCCGGGTACCCAGACACCCCAGGTCGGGGGTGTTAAGGGTAAATCCAGGCGCTACAGGTCGGTCACGTAATTGTGGATCCAGCCCGAACACCTGTCGATCGACCGCCTGGCCCTGCTCTTCCATGATCAACGCATGTCGATAGAGGTTCTCGCCGGCCGGGGTCATTGCATAGCCACCGGCCAGATGATCGAATAGTCGGCTGCCGAGAAGCTGGCACCGGTTTAAGGATGGGGCTATTAGCCATTGGCATCAGTTTTGACGATAATGGCATCAACAAGATCTAATCACCCGGAGACTCCACGGCATGAGCGCTTTCCTGATAGTCGATACCAAAATTGAAAACCCCGATAAATACGAAGAATATAAAAAGCTTGCCAGACCCATAGCTGAAAAATTTGGCGGGGTTTATCGTGCACGCGGTGGTGAACTGGACGTTCGGGAAACCGATTTATGGACACCGACGCGAGTGGTTATTGTCGAGTTTCCTGATATGGATAGCGCCCGTGCATTTGTTGACTCCGCCGAATATGCCCCGGTAAAACCATTGCGTCGCGATAATGCCAGCTGCACGTTGTTTATAGTGGAAGGGGAATAGACGGCAAACTGCAGATATTACTTCGACGCCTTGTAGTTGTATTTCTGCCCACCCAGTGCAGCCTGGTACATCAGACCACCTTTACCCATGGTGAAAATGATCATGCCCTTGTGATATTTGGTTTTACCCTGAGTTGAATTGGCACTGGCTGACGTGCCGTCAGTACCTGCCTGTACCCCCGCACTGGCGGTAATCGCAATCGCCTCTGCCTGTGCACTAAATTCGAACTGACCACTGGTGAATTCGTTAAATGCTCGTTTGTCCTGAAAATAAACTACCTGGCGATAAACCTGTCCTCCCAACTGGAAACCGATACTGATCTGGGTCATGGTAACGTCGCCTGTCTTTTTTCCTTTTCGATATACCCGGCCCGGACCGTGGGCGGCTCCGATACCAATGCCTCCTTTACCGATGGTTGGGAAAATCGCATAACCATAAGCGCTTTTATGAAACCTGGCGACAACATCGGATTCCAAAAAGACGGCGATGGCTTGCTTGTCTTTCTCAGCATCACTGCCCGCGAATACCGGCGCAGAGCAGGTCAGCATTGCAAATAGCGTTAAAAATATGGCTCTGGTTGACATGTTAATTATTCCTCATCATTTTTCAGGATAGTATTAGGTTTATCCCAGTCATTATAGAAGAGTATTAATTCAGCAGGCCGAAAAATCTTTATTTAAATCAGGGGTATCTATCAGTCGGCTGGCGTTTTATAATTTTTTTGTATTGTTATTCCAACCTTGCTCAATTAATTACAACACAGAGGAGTAGATTCATGACAACTACC
>JAPUFZ010000086.1 GCA_027293245.1 Gammaproteobacteria bacterium | reverse complement strand
GCCGAGCAGGGCGAGGACACACAAAAAACCAAAGCCCATCATGAAACCGTCGAGCGCGGATACGGCAACCGGATTTCTGGATGCAAAAGCCTCGGCCCGACCGATGATTGCACAATTGGTCACGATCAGCGGAATGAAAATACCCAGTACCAGGTATAGATCGTAAAACAGTGCTTTCATAATTAGTTCGATAATGGTCACGATACAGGCAATAATCAATACAAACACCGGCAGCCGCACCTCCCTGCGAACGAAACCACGAATCAGCGAAACCAGTGTATTTGACAGCACCCGCGTGATCAGTGTGGCAATTCCCAGACCAATACCATTAACGACGGTACTGGTGACTGCGAGCAAAGGGCATAAACCAAGCAACTGCACCAGTGCTACGTTATTAGTCCAGAGACCGTTACGGGTTATTTTCTGATTAGCACTCATTTATTTTAAAAAATTATTTCAGCATTTTGCTCATAGTACAACAGTGTGTTCTTTACCGCCTGTACGATTGCACGTGGCGTAATTGTAGCGCCGGTAAACTGGTCGTATACTCCCTTGTCGCGTTTCACAAGCCATTGATCAGCATGCGGGTTGCCGAGTGATTTAGCATTAAAATCGAGTATCCAGTCCGATTTCTGTATTTCTATAGCATCACCGAGGCCAGGGGTTTCATTGTGCTTTACCGCGCGTACACCGGCGATGCTGCCGTCGTAGTAGACGCCTACTAACAGGTGAATCTTGCCGCTGTAGCCATTGGGAGCAATGCTGTTAAAAATTGCCGCAACAGGTTCACCCTGATAGCGAGCACGGTAGACCAGGCTCGCGTCTTTGGTGCCCAGTAGTGAAGAAGCCTGAATGCGAAGCGTATCGGTGACGATATCGTTGTCGAGTTTTTCTGCCGGTAGTAAGGCATTTAGATTACGCAAAAGCACACGACGTTCATTCTCTATGATGGGGTCTCGCGCAAGGTTTTCCGTGACGGCGACAAAAGTGGTTCCAGCGACTGCGAATAACCACAGAAACAATCCGGAGAGTAAAATTTCCCGGCTACTCATCGTCAGACCGGTCAGTGTTGACCCCATAAACCCTTGGCTGGGTGTAATAATCGATCAGTGGTACGCACATGTTCGCCAATAGTACCGCGAAGGCGATACCATCCGGATAACCACCCCAATTGCGAATCAGGTAAACCAGCAGGCCAATCAATATACCATAGGCTATTCGGCCTTTATCAGTTGTAGCCGCAGTCACAGGGTCGGTGGCGATAAAAAACGCACCGAGCATGATAGCCCCGGAAAACAGGTGGAATAGCGGCGAGGCAATTCTCTCCGGGTCGTAGAGATAAAAGACCAGCGCGCAGAGGCTGATACTGCCAAGCACCGCCACCGGAATTTGCCATTTTATCGTGCGGGTATACAAAAGCCAGAGTCCGCCGATGAACCAGCAGGCTGCAATCCATTCCCAGCCCACTGCTACAAAGTTACCGAACACCGGCGACAGGCGGATTTCGCTTGCGCTTATATTTTGACCTGACAGTGTTTTAAATTGATCGAGCGGGGTTGCCGAGCTGAGCGCATCCCATTGCTGAATATCGGCGAGACCGAGCGAATAAGCAATTGAGTCGGCCAGACCAATCGATTCTCCGCTAATGGCTATGGGTAAATACCAGGTAGTCATTTCCAGCGGAAACGAAATCAGTAATACTACATAACCGACCATCGCCGGGTTGAAGGGGTTGAATCCAAGGCCGCCGTATAAATGCTTACCGGCTATCATGGTAAACCCAATACCTACCGCCACCAGCCACCAGGGTGCATGCATCGGCAGGCAAAGAGCAAATAACCAGGCAGCGACGACCGCGCTGTAGTCGGTCAAATGTGGTATCACCGGTTTTTTACGCAACCACAGGATTACGGCCTCGTAGGCCAGCGCAAAAACGATGGCGAGCAGGATGTTGATGATGACACCAACGCCAAAAAACCAGGCATAAGCCAGTGTGCCGGGTATCAGGCCAATGTTGACATTGATCATCAAGCGTCTGAGCGAACTGCTAGGACTAATGTAAGGTGAGGAAACTAATACCGAGGTCATGCTCGCTGCTCGTGTGCGGTGCGACGCCTGGCGTCTGCTTCTTTTATTTGCCGTTGTTGGGCAGCGCTTAAATTGGTGGTGTTTTTAGGTGGGTTGGCTACTGGTTGCTCCTGTTTTTTAGCCTTCACTCGTGCGAGCGCGGCTTGCACCGGATCGATTACAGAATCGTCATTCAGCACTTGCGGAATCTTTTTCTTCAATGCTTCCCGCTTCAGGCGGCGGCGTTCTTCTTCTTGTTGTTTTCTCAACAACAGGCGTTTTTCTCTAAACTCGAAGCGAATACGCGCGCGATCCGATTTGAATTTCGCCTGCTGTGCGGCACGTATTTCGCTCTTGGCGGTCCGGTAATACTGTACTAACGGGATTTCACTGGGACATACTGTCGAGCAACAGCCACATTCGATGCAGTCGAACAGATTAAATTCTTCGGTCTTATCATAAGCCCCGGCGCGCGCGTGCCAGTATAGCTGTTGTGGTAGTAACTGTGCCGGGCAAACGTCAGCACATCGGGAACAGCGAATACATTCGGCGTGATCGCCCGGCGCTTGCGGGATAGTCTGTTGCTGCATGATAAGAATATTGTTGCTGGCCTTGACAATGGGTACCTGGTCACCGGACAGGGAAAATCCCATCATCGGGCCGCCCATCACCAGGTGCCGCCGGGCTTGATTGTCGAGATAGCCGCCGGCGAGTTCAATCAGATGGGATATGGGTGTGCCGAGGCGCACTTCCCAGTTGCCTGGTTGTCGAATGCCGTCACCGGACAGGGTGACGATACGAGATATGAGTGGCTGATTTTGATCAAGCGCCCGGCTAATCGCTGCACAGGTTCCAACATTCTGACAAAACAGTCCGATGTCAAAGGCAAGCTTAGCCTTCGGAATTTCCTTGCCGGTGAGGATTTGTATTAACTGTTTTTCACCGCCCGATGGGTAAATAGTTGGAATATCGACGACATGGGTATTATCGAGATTTCCCGCAGACAGGGCCTGCTTCATCGCCTTGATCGCTTCAGGCTTGTTGTCTTCGATGCCAATCAAGGTTGACGCTGGTTTAAGAATGCGCTGCAGCCAGGCGATGCCATTGATAACCTCGTCGGTATAGGTTTGCATCAATATGTCATCGCAGGTGATATAGGGTTCGCATTCCACACCATTGATAATCAGGGTTTCGATACCGAGATTATCTCCGCGTGATATTTTTGGCGAAGTCGGGAAGGATGCACCCCCGAGCCCTACGATTCCGGCATCGTGTATCAGCTTAATAAATTTTGTGACTGAGAGATTTTGCGTGTCAACCGCATGACTCGGCAGGACCTCGTCCTTGCCATCGACATCGATAACGATACAGGTATCCGACTGCCAGGAGGGATGCGGCACCGGGTGAGCTGCAATCTCACGAATCCAGCCCGATGTTGGCGCGTGTAGCGGTGAGCTGATCGGTGACGAGCTGTCGGCAATTAACTGTCCGCGCAAAACCCGATCACCAGGGCGCACCAGGGCTTTGTTAGTCACACCGATGTGCTGTTTTAACGGTAACAATAGTTGTGGGGGCAGGCTCGCCTGCTGCAGCCCCTGGGTCAGAGACCCGGTTTTATGATCTTCCAGCTGCAGGCCGCCATACATCGGGTGCAATTTTATCGACCAAGCTTTAGTATTCATGCGCCAGATCCGGTCGTGCCTTCGGTGCCGTCCACTTCCAGTCATCGATGGTTTGTCTAACTGGAATCATATCGATGCAGTCGACCGGGCAGGGGGGGAGACAGAGCTCGCAGCCGGTACATTCATCGGTAATTACCGTATGCATGTGTTTGGCGGAGCCCAAAATTGCGTCGACCGGACAGGCCTGGATGCACAGGGTACATCCGATACAGGTTTGCTCGTCGATAATAGCGACCAGTGGAATTTCATGGTGTTCGCCGTGCTCGTCATTGGCTTCTAGTGCCTCGACTTCGAGTAAATCGGCGAGCGCAACAATCGTTGCCGCGCCACCGGGCGGACACTGGTTGATCGGTGCTTCGCCGTTGGCGATGGCTTCGGCGTAGGGCCGGCAACCGGCATAGGTACATTGACCACACTGGGTCTGCGGCAGCAAGGCGTCGATTCGATCCACGATCGGATTGCCTTCTACCTTGAAACGGATCGCGGCATAACCGAGGATCAGGCCGAAAAATCCGGCCATCAGACTGATGGTAAGAATGGCGAGGATCATTTCTATACTTTAACTAGTCCGCCCAATCCCATGAATGCCAGCGACATCAGGCCCGCTGTGACCAGACCAATGGCTGCGCCCTGAAAAGGCGCCGGTACATCGGCGACATTGACACGTTCGCGCATCGCCGCGAACAGAATTAGCACCAGAGAGAAACCGAGCGCAGAACCAAACCCGTAAATGGCGGATTGTAAGAAGCTGTTTTGCTCCTGTACGTTGATCAGCGCCACTCCGAGTACCGCACAGTTGGTGGTAATCAGCGGCAGGAAAATACCTAACACGTTGTAAAGCAATGGACTGGTTTTGTGCACCACCAGTTCGGTAAAATTGACCACTGCTGCAATGGCGATGATAAAGGCAATGGTGCGCAGAAATTCGAGTCCCAGCGGTTCCAGTATCCAGCTGTTGATCATATAGCTCAGAATTGCGGATAAAGTCAGCACGAAGGTGGTAGCTGCACTCATGCCGATTGCGGTCTCAACCTTACGCGAGACACCCATAAACGGACACAGTCCGAGAAACTTCACCAACACAATATTGTTGACGAACACGGTACCGACCAATAGTAGTAAATACTCTGACATGGGCGGCATTATAAAGTGTAGATGTTATGAAAAATACAGAATTAATAAGGGGTTATTATTAAATTTACGAATATCTTAATACCCGGAGAGATATGCTGACCGGATCACCTGATATTAAAAAAGCATAGAAATTTTTAATATCCAGGGGGATGAGATCCCGATTTGCCTAATCTGAAAACTCACCGGGTTCAAGATCGCCTGCCTGTTCAAAAAAGGTCTCGATTGAAATGGTTTTCGACAGGTGCAGGTTTAGTGGGCTCAGGCTTTTCTGATAGTTAGCTGTTGCACTAAAATCATCGAGCAGGGTGTTGATGGTCGGGTTTTGCATTATCGCAAGTATTGCAAAGGGGCTGCTGATCAGGGTGGCGAGCAGGACGCTTTTGCGCTGGCCGAGGTGAGTAACCCGGATCAGGTAGAGACTGACTGCGGCTGGAATGAAAACCAGATACCAGACCAGATTGAATATTGACGTCGTAAGGTCAGAAGAGAACAGGTACATGAGTTCGCTGGCGACTACCGACAATAGTTGGTAAAGCAGATAAACCAGCGTTACCGAGATGGTTATCAGTTTAATTTCCCAGCGGTTAACCAGCAGTCGTTCGAAAATCGACAGGATTAATATAAAAGCGGCAATACTCAGTACTGACTCGCGGAACACAAATTTGATCAAGTTCTCCCATTTGAGCGCGTTGTATGAGGTAAAGTAAAACTCTAAGCCACCGCCAAGAACACACAGGCTTAGTAACAAAACGGCCGATAGCGGGTGCCAGAGCAAGTTGTCAGGGCGACCGTTTCCGGCGAGTGACTTGGTTGCCGTTACGTGGTGATCCCTGGCAAGAATGCTGACCGAAATCCGACCCATGCGAATGTCGATCGGCAGGTTTGTGGTCGAGTACTCGTCTTCCAGCTGGTTGTTGAATTGCGCCGGATTCACTTTCGCCAGGTTTTGCAGTTCGATATTGCCGTCCTCGTGGCGCCGAATTTTAATGTGATACGGTTCTACCGTGGGGTCAGAGAGGATGATATCGTTGTCCAGCGCCCGACCCAGCCGCAGCTCAGGTTTATCGAAGGCGTGATACCGATGCAAACCCCGGGTTTTGATTTCGATGATCAGGGGTTCCACGCGATATTCTCCAGGAATTTTTTCACCAGGGACAAAGTGGCTTTGAAGTCGGTTCCAGTCATTATAAAAGTAATAAAAAATCCCTGGTTACTGTGCCCGGTCAATGCCGCGGTAAACAGAACATCGCTCAGGCCCGCGTACTCGACATATTCACGTCGACACAGGTTGGCTTTGAACTCTTCTCCGGAAACGTCGACAAACCACGTATCACAGTTGAAATTGCTAACTTCTTCCTGGCTCAGATGGTTTTCGATCTGATCCTTGTTGAGTTTTTCGTAAAGGTTGTAAAAACGCACCGAGTTCAACGCGTCGGATTCGAGCCAGTAATATTCATAGATAAGATTGCCGACAAATTTATTGGCATCATCGAGGTAGACGTGATTCTGGTTCGCACACCGGATCTGGTAACGCTTGAACAGGGCGTTGGCCTTTAACTTTCCGCTATTATCCCAGCAACGCACGGTGGGTGAAATTGTTCCAGGCACCGACAGTTGACGTAACTGTACGACAGGCCAGTCTTCGGCCAGTACCTCCTCTATATAGCTCTGCTCGTAGCTTAGTAACTGTGCCGCTACCTCGTCGGCCAGCGTTTGCTTAGAATCGAAACTATTAATCGCCGAGTTTTCTATCAGTTCATTGAGAAATCGTGATGGTACGATAAAGCTGATGTCGTTTCGTGCGGTAGCGACATTGATGCCGATTACCTTGCCGTTTTCGTTGAATGTCGGGCCGCCACTCATACCGGGGTTAAGGCTACCGGAGAACAGGATACGGCTATCGTCGGTTTGATTGAGAATTCCACCATTGGTGCCGACCGCAAGGCTGAGACCGAGATCAAGCGGGTTGCCCATCGCATAGACAGGAGCGCCCTTGGGCGGCAGATCGGCGGTGACGATGGGCTTACCCAGATGTTCACTGGAAACCAGTAATGCCAGATCGTGGGCGACATCCATGGCAATAAGCTTCAACTCGCCTTCGCGGCCATTCTTTGCCTTGAAAGTGATATAGAACAGCTCCGGCTCCAGTATGATTTTGCTAATCACATGAAAGTTGGTGGCGATGTGTAATCCGTCATCGACGATGAAACCCGAACCGATACTGGACTTCTTACCCGTTTCTCGATTCAGCACCCGAATCTGAAAAATACTGTTCTCGTTTAACTGGTAGATTTCCTTGGACTCGAGCGCGGAGGCCGGCTGAAACCAGATCAGCAGGCTCACGACAAGGCATATGGCGCTGGTCTTTTTCATGAATCTATTGCTGAAAGGGCTGGTTGCAAATCGAGTAATGGAACGCGTTTAACTGACGCGCATTCCCGGTTTGGCGCCGTTATCCGGGCTCAGCAGGTAAATTTCGCTGTCGCCGGAACCAGCCGCCAGCACCATGCCTTCGGAGACACCGAAGCGCATTTTCCGCGGCGCCAGGTTGGCGACCATGACAGTGAGTTTACCCTTTAGCTGTTCTGGCTCATAAGCGGCACTGATACCAGCAAAAACATTGCGGGTTTCAGTGCCAATATCGAGCGTCAATTGGAGTAATTTATCTGATTTTTCAACTCGTTTGGCGTCGACGATTAGTGCGATACGAAGATCGAGTTTGGCGAATTCGGCGTAGTTAATTTCACCTGCTATCGCTTCGATGTCGGCATTTGATCCGGAACTGATCTTATTCTCTTCGATCTGGGCTTCCTTGCTGGCTTCGATCATGCGCTCGATAAAAACGGGCTCAATACGCGTCATCAAAGGTGTAAATCGGTTGATTTGAT
>JAPUFZ010000085.1 GCA_027293245.1 Gammaproteobacteria bacterium | reverse complement strand
AACTCGCGACGTCGTCCTGCATGCCGATAACCCGCTGGTTTTTTCGCGGGCTTAATGACCGGTTCGTGCCGGAAGCGGAAGTTAATCAAGGGGATTTGAACGTCAGCTATTGGGAAAGCTGACCTTCAGATCTCATCGATCAGGGGCTGCTAAGTGCCCAACTTGGACGTTCCGTCCGAGAACCCGATCAAGTTTTCAAACAGGTCCAGAAGGGTAAATGATCTGATCCCACCGCCTGATGATCAATTCTGACGGAACCTATGTCTGATGCCAAGTCGGCGCTAACAAAGCAGTAGTCAATGCGCGGTTGTTTGCGGTCCATCACAATGTCGGCTGTTCGGCCTTGTTGGACAGTGCAACCGCTTTCTTTCGGCTGACCCGACTCAACCCAGGCATCTTTGAATCCGGCATCGATCAGGCGCTGGTATTCTCGGGAGTCCCACTGCAGATTAAAGTCCCCCATCAGGATTGTCTCCTCCGGCACCGGGGGTGTCTTCTCGCCGCAAGTCCAGTCGTCCCCTTCAATCTCAGCGGCTCCGGACCAGGCACCTTGTGCAGTGAGCCCCTGGTCCAAGCTATTCAGCAGGCAATCCAGATGAGTCATGCGCTCTTCACAACTGAGATAACCTAAATGCACACTCAATATTCGCATCGGTCTATCAGGCAGCTTTACGACTGCTTCAATTGCCCCCATATGCATATTGAATTTCTCCTCATAATGGGTTTTTGGAAACTGAATCAGTCGAGAATAAAGGATAGGCCAGCGACTGAGCAGCATATTGCCAAATTGGCGGCGACGCATATCCTTTTTCCCAATTAGATTGATCGGTGGAATATGAACATCGAAGTAGGGACCATAGACCCAGTAATGATCTGGTAGTAGTTTTTCAATTTCAGCGGGTTGGTCGATCATGCCACTACGCGCCCAGAAACGTTCAACTTCCTGTAACGCAATGATATCCGCGCCAGAAATTTCGTTAATGCAGCGAGGTAGATCAATGCAGTTATCTTTGCCACGGGAAAATTGAATATTATAGTTGACGATGTCCATGGTTAAACAAGCTCGATATAGGTGGTTTTCAGTCGCAAACATTGATTCACTGCTCACGAAAGTGGTAACGCGCGTGCTCTGGTTCCAGCTGCGGCTTACCCAGAATAAAGTCGGCGGCACGCGCGGCGATCATTTGGGTCGGCGCATTCAAATTGGCGCTGGTGATTTGTGGCATTACCGAGGCATCAACTACTCGTAAACCATCGATGCCGCGTACGCGCAATTCCTCATCGACCACCGCCATGTCGTCATTACCCATACGGCAGGTACAGCTGGGGTGAAAATCGGTATCAGCATATTGACGCAAAAAGGCCTGTATCTCCTTGTCAGATTGCGCTTCGGCACCCGGATAGATTTCTCGCCCGCGGTAAGCATCAAACGCCGGTTGTGCAATCAATTCACGCGCGCGTTTAACGCCCTCGGTCAATACGCGCATGTCGTGCTCGGTGGAGAGATAGTTAAAGGTAATTTCGGGTTTGGCAGCAGGATCTGCTGACGCCAGATAGATATGCCCACGACTGGTCGGTCGCGATTGGTCGATATGAATCGAGAACGCTTGATCAAGCTGAATATCCAGGCCGTTGTATGTCACCCCGACCGGCGCGAAATGATATTGAATATCAGGGTAGGCGACATCATTGTTACTACGCACCAGGCCGCCCATTTCCCAGACATTAGAGGCGACGGGCCCCGTGCGATTGAGTAGCCAGTGTGCGCCTGCCATCGCCTTGTGTAACGGCTGAGTCAATTTATGAATAGTTACTGGCTGGGTGCAGGCATATTTGACGATGACAGTGGCGTGATCCTGCAAATTTTGCCCCACACCCGGCAAATGATGCTGCGGCGATATACCCACCGATTCCAGGCTTGCGGTAGATCCAATGCCCGATAACATCAGCGCTTTTGGCGAGTTGATAGCACCACCGCACAAAATCACCTCGCGTTCAGCGTGGGCGGTGATAGTCTGCCCGCGATGGTCGTATTCAACACCGACCGCGCGACCCACATCAAGCAATACTCGTCGCATCATGGCACGGGTGACCAGTGTGAGATTGGATCGTGACAGTGCCGGTTTAAGATGAGCAACTGCAGCGCTACAGCGACGGCCATGTCGGATTGTGGCGTCGAGTCTCGCCAGACCTTCGGGTTGGTAACCATTGAGGTCTTCTGAAACTCCCTGACCTGACTGCTTGCCTGCCTCCAGGAAGGCGTCGAACAACGGGTTTTGCAAACGGCCACGAGTGACACCCAGCGCTCCCTCGCCGCCGCGCCACTGGTCAGCACCGCGATCGCTGGACTCGCCCTGTTTAAAATACGGCAGACAGCGATCAAAGGCCCATTGCGGCAATTGGAACTCCTCTGCCCAGCGGTCAAAATCCAGCGGGTGGCCACGCATGTATACCATCGAGTTGATCGATGAAGAGCCCCCCACCACTTTGCCCTGGGGTGTATCCAGATTACGTTTGTCGAGTGCCTGTTCGGCATCAGTCTGGTAGTTCCAGTTGATACGCGGGTCTTTATAGGCCTTGTGAACCCCGGCGGGGATATGAATCATCAAGTTGCTATCCATCGGCCCAGCTTCGAGTATTAACACCCGATTGCCGGGATCCTGGCTTAGGCGATTGGCCAGCACGCAGCCAGCCGATCCGGCGCCGATTACGATATAGGAGTAGGTTTTATTATGATTCACCGGTTAGACCTCCGTAGTTGCCAATCAAAATCATTTGTCTAAAAAGGGAACAACCTGGTCGTGCAGGCGTTGGTGAAACGCCGAGCCCGGGTGCTCGCTATAGCGGCTTTTTTCGGAGTCGATCAAAAAGCGGCTACCACGAAACCCCTGCGATTTATGCCCTAAATGCACCCCGGTGGTGAGCGCGTTGTCCTCCTTGCTAAGCGGCCCGTTCATCCAGTCGATTGCGGCTCTTGAAGTCTCCGAGCCTTTGGCCTCGGGCGCACCGGAGTAGGCGTAGTCCAGCACTGTTTTTTCTGGGCCGAATGGCGTGGTGCGGTAAGTCATAAAGGTACGCGATGCGGGCATGCCGACAATTTGCAGGTCGGGGTATACCCAGATAATGATGAAACCATCAACCTTGCCACGCGCCTTGCTGGCGTCAAAATCGTAACCCGCGCCCTGCGACGATTGCGCCGGCAGGCCCCACTCGACCAGCCATCTGCCGTGAAATACGCGCTCGAAATTGGCGAATTCCATGCTATTGGTGAGCTGACGGTGTGCCGGGCCGGAAAACTGAAAGTGATAGGTGTCGATGGCGTTATCAACCTGAGTTTTCCAGTTGATGGGTAGTGTGGTGCTGTTGCCTTCAAAAAAGTCAGCGTCTTCGACGTCTGGAATAAATTCGGCGATGGCCGCATCTAACCCTGGCATTTGTTCGCTCATCGGGCGCGCTTCAAGATTAAGATTAACCCATACAAAATTACCGTATTCCTCTAATTTTACTTGTGGCAGGCAGATATCATTAATCGGAAAGCCCGGAATATTTTCCTGATTGGGCACTTGCTTTAATGCGCCGTCGAGGCTGTAGGCCCATGAGTGATAGGGGCAGCGAATAGCACCGCGTAATCTGCCCCGGCGTTCATCAACCAGGATGTGTCCGCGGTGCTGGCAAACGTTAAAAAAGCCCCGCAATTCACCGTCTCTGCCACGCACTAGCAAGACACTCTCGTCGCAGAAATCCAGCCGCACGAAGTCTCCCGGATTTTTCAGCTCGGA
>JAPUFZ010000084.1 GCA_027293245.1 Gammaproteobacteria bacterium | reverse complement strand
ACGCGGTATAACAAAATGCGATTAGATTCTGGTGTTTGACTAGTGGCATGTGCCTGATATTATTCGCGCTACAGCAACACCCGGACTATCCGCTGATCGTCATAGCCAATCGCGATGAGTACTACGCGCGGCCGACACGCTCTGCGCACTGGTGGGAAGATTCAGCGGGAATCTTCGCAGGTCGTGACCTGCAGGCGCAAGGCACCTGGTTGGGTGTCAATAGAAACGGGCGCTTTGCCGCGGTGACCAATGTGCGTGAACCCGAATCAATGGCACCAGGCAAACTGTCGAGGGGCAACTTGCCACGCGAGTTCCTGGCCGGCGATGAGCCACCCGAGTCCTTTCTAACACGCATCAAGCCGGATGCCGATGCTTATGCCGGATTTAATCTACTCATTGGTGACAGTAACGGGTTATATTTTTACTCGAACCGGCAAACCGGAGTAACTCCTGTGCCGGCGGGTATCTATGGTATCAGCAATGGCCTGTTTGACGAGGCCTGGCCCAAGCTCACTTCCGGTAAACAGGTGCTTGCCTCGGTGCTTGCAAGCGCACCAACCGATAGTGCCTTAATGCAAATACTCACAGACGATAGCACAGCGCACGAGCATCAGTTGCCCAAAACCGGCGTCACTATCGATATTGAACGGATGTTATCGAGTCGCTTTATTCGGTCCACCGATTACGGCACGCGCGCCTGTAGTATCGTCAAATTTGATAACCGGAACCAGATTAGATTTATTGAGCAGAATTACACTGATTCTGAAACCGATGGCGAATTGATCAGTGAAAATATTCAAATTGAATAATAGTAAAAAACGTCAGACTAAGACAACGCATAAACCACAGACACATATAGTACTCAGTGTTTACTGAGCTTTCCGGGGCACTTTATAATGGATACCGGCTCGGAGGCCGGTATGACGGGCCCGAAGGGGATTTTTCAAAAATTGAAGACCTGAAAAGTATTTTGCTGCAATATTTTGCTGAGCTCCAGTTCGGAGACATTGCGCAATTCGGCGATGGTTTTTAAATGCTCGACAATATAGGCCGGTTGGTTGAGTTCACCACGGTGATTGACGCCGGGCTGATCGGGCGCATCCGATTCGATTAGCAACCCATGGTCGGGCACGCTAGCCACTACCGACCGTAGTTTTTTGGCGCGCTCAAAACCCACGGTAGCGGCAATGCCAAGCTTGAGCCCAAGGTCTATCAACTGCCGGGCCTGCTGCAGACTTCCGGAAAAACTGTGTATGACACCGCCAACCGGTGTATTTTTACGCAACAGGCTAATGACTTCGTCCATTGCCTTGCGCACGTGGACTATGACCGGCAGAGCGTGATTCCGGGCCAGTTGTAGCTGCTCGGTAAACAGCTGCAATTGCCATTTTTGGTCGACCCGGGAATGATAGAAATCTACACCGCATTCCCCTACGGCGACCGGTCTTTCTCGATCCAGCCATTCGTCGAGTTCGACCAGGTGCGCGGTTTGATGCTGTTCGATAAACATCGGATGCATCCCGTAGGCAGGGTAAACACCCTCGTAAGTCTCGGCAACCTGCTTAACCTTGGCCCACCGATTTGCGGTCGTTGCGGGAATAACAATCTTGTTTATCTGTAGTGCCCTGGCCCGTGCAACTACCTGGTCGCGATCCGCATCGAATCGATCGTCGTCGAGGTGACAGTGGCTGTCAATCAGTTGTATTGAGTTTTTCCAGTGCGTTAGTGACATATTTTCCATTTTTACTTCAACCAGGTTTTGTGCGCTTAATTCAATTTGTGTAAACTAGGGGTCTCTGCCTGGCTATGGCTCCCGGAGCTTATGCTTAAAGCAGAATCTTTGGTCTGGCAATGGACTGTGTGATTCACCAGTGATACCACGATTTCATTATTAACCTTGCGCATCATCGGGACCAGGCTCCTGAGCACGGGCGATGTAAAATCCCTGGTGTCTACCATTGTATGCCATTTTGATGCCAACCGTCTGCGTCGGCCCGACCCGGTTGGAACACAACCTGGAGAGGCGACGAGCACAGCTTGATAAAGTACCTTAAAGCCCCGAGTAAAAAGTGGATCGCCGGCATCCTGTTTAGTCTGGCAATCTGGGGTATTGCCCAGATTGCCCCAAGCACCGAAGTAGCCTGGGTTAGTGGTTTGCTAATCTTTACTATTTACCTGTTTTCGTTTGAAATCGTTCGCGTCGACATCGCTGCTATCACGATCATGGTCATGCTGGGCCTGACCAACCTGCTGGCCGACCCGATGGGCCTGCAGCAGGGATTAGTTGCCCCCGAACACCTATTCGACGGTTTCTCCAGTAACGCGGTCATGTCAATTATCGCGGTGATGATAATTGGCGCCGGGCTGGACAAAACCGGCATGATGAATGTGGTCGCACGCTATATTCTCAAAATCGGTGGTAATACCGAGGCCAGGATAATCCCGATCATTTCCGGTACCGTCGGTATCATCTCGTCGTTTATGCAAAATGTCGGCGCCGCCGCACTATTCCTACCCGTGGTGAATCGAATTTCGGCCCGGTCAGGATTGCCGATGTCGCGCCTGCTCATGCCAATGGGATTTACCGCCATTCTCGGTGGCACGGTGACCATGATCGGTTCATCGCCGCTTATCCTGCTGAATGACCTGATACTGACTTCTAATGTTGGGTTGCCGACCGACCTTAAAATGGATAGCTGGAGCCTGTTTTCGGTGACTCCTATCGGCCTGGCGCTGATCGCCGCCGGCATTATCTATTTTGTCGTCGCGGGAAAATACGTATTGCCCAAAATTTCGGCCGACACCAAGGCAAATATAGCGGGTACCGCCAAGTACTTTGAAGAAGTATATGGCGTTGACTATTCGCTATTCGAGGTCGTGGTGCCCGCCGAGAGTACACTGGTGGGACAGGTCCTCGACGATATCGAGTCGAAAAACAGCATTCGCGTTATCGCCATCCAGACGTCCGGGGCCAAGGTGCAGGCTGGCCAGGGCGATCTTTCACGCGATGTCGGGATTACCGAAAACTCTTCACTCGGTATTCTATGTTCACCGGCTCATTTGAAAGATTTCGTCGATGCCTACGAACTGAGAATCCAGAAAGGGCTGCGCGCCTTTTCCGAAGTATTGTCATCGAGTCAGGCGGGAATCGCCGAAATAGTTATCCCCCCCGGGTCATCCCTGATATGCAAGAGCGCGCGCGATGTCTGGATGCGCAAAATCTATGGCATTGCCATGGTCGCATTGCACCGCAATGCAAAAACCCATCTCGAAGGCGCTAGCATTCGTGATATGCCCCTCGAAGCCGGTGATACGCTGTTAGTGCATACCACCTGGAAAGCCCTGGCGCACCTCGAATCAGACCGGAATTTCGTCATAGTAACGAGTGAGTACCCGCGTGAGCTAACCCGACCCAACAAGGTAGGCTGGGCAAGTTTCTTTTTCGCGACCGCGCTTTTCCTGGTGTTGTTCACCGATACCCGCCTCTCGGTGGCGCTGCTAACCGGTGCGCTCGGCATGGTCTTGTCCGGGGTATTGAAAATGGATGAAGCCTACGAATCGGTGTCCTGGGCCACCGTTTTTCTGCTTGCCAGCCTGATTCCACTGGGTATGGCGGTGGAAACCAGCGGAACGGCTAAATGGATCGCCGAACAAACCCTGTTGATCGTAGGCGATATGTCACCCTGGATAATTCAGACGGCGGTGGCCCTGCTCGCGACCTTCTTTACGCTGGTGATGTCGAACATCGGAGCGACCGTACTGCTGGTGCCATTGGCGGTTAATATCGCTATCGGTGTCGGTGCCGACCCGGCCGTATTTGCGCTGACTGTCGCGCTTGCAACCTCTAATTCGTTCCTGCTGCCCACCCACCAGGTGAATGCGCTGCTGATGGGACCAGGTGGTTACCGGGTGCGTGATTATCTGCGCGCGGGGATCGGCATGACCATTTTGTTCCTGGTGGTGATGATAGTCATGATGAACATAGTATTTTAGAGATTAAACCGGGATTAGGGAGCCTTAGATTAATCATTCAATTTAAACAGCAGGTCCCAGACACCATGGCCTAGTTTAATACCGCGAGTTTCAAACCGGGTGACCGGCCGGTAAGCGGGCCGCCGCGCATAACCCCTGGCGTCACCTGAATTCTTATAACGCGAATCCGACAGTAACTGTTGCGCCATATACTCTGCGTATTCCTGCCAGTCGGTGGCCATATGCAGACAGGCCCCAGGCTTTAGCAAATCGGCCAATAGATCCCGAAATTGTTGGTTGACGATTCTCCTTTTGTGGTGCCTTTTCTTATGCCAGGGATCAGGGAAAAACAGGAATACACGGTCGAGACACCGTGGTGGTAGCATCGACTGCAACACTTCGATCGCATCCGCGCGGATCAGCTTTACATTGGCCAATGCCCGCTCATGAATGCTATTCAGGCACCGACCGACTCCGGATTCATGGACTTCTATGCCCAGATAAAAACTTTTCGGATCCTGCTCGGCCATCGATATCAGGGCTTCGCCGCTACCAAAGCCGATTTCAAGTTTCAGGGCATCGAATACGCCGCCAAGGCCGGGAATATCGAGCCATGACGACTGAAAATCGAGGCCATAAAGCGGCCAGTATTCGACCAGGGCTTTCTTTTGGCCAGGCGTTAACCGACCTGAACGCCGCACATAACTTTTGATAGCTCTTCTATTGGTAGTTGTCATGACTGATATGTATTTGTGGGTTTTAAGACCTATTTTAACCGATTTTGGGGCGCCAAAATCTAAGCCTGAAATTCGTCTTACAGCTATATGTAGACAGTGTTTTGCAGCTAAACATCACTATCCTAATCCACTTGTCTCCAAATAGTGCCCATTTATCCATTAACCAACGACTGTTGCCGATGTTTCAGCTATAAATCCCACATGTCAAAAAAACCGAGGTTTCGACGAATGGGTATTCAGGCTAAGGGGTTCACTCTAGTAGAGCTAATGGTGGTATTGGCTTTGTTAGCAATCACAATGGCTTTTGCGGTCCCAAATTTTATCGAGATGATAGCCAATAACCGGATCTCATCCAGTACCAGCGACTTCGTCGGCGCTTTGCAACTCGCGAAGGCCGAATCTGCCGCACGTGTAACCCCGGTTACAATTTGCAAGAAAAATTCCGCCAGTACAGCCTGTGTGGCCGGCGGTGACTGGGAACAGGGCTGGATTGTATTTACCGATGCCGATGCGAGCGGTTCGGTCGATCCCGGTGATACGGTTTTACATGCGCACGAGGCACTCAACCCACGAATCACTTTTAAAGGAACAGCCGGAGTGACAGATTTTATTACTTACACCCCATCGGGCACAACCAGTATCAACGGAACTGAAATACTGATGATGTGTGACGATCGAGGATTTTCCGTTAGCGCGCTGGGTGTGTTGATCACCATCACAGGCCGCGGCAATGCACTGAAAGCTGAGAATACAGGTGAAACTACATGTCTATAAGAATGAATAATATCAGCCGTACACGGCAATCCAAAGCGATAGTCCCACGCAAGTATCGCGGTGATACCATGATTGAAGTGCTGGTAACGGTTTTAATTTTAGCCGTTGGCGTATTAGGCGTTGCCGCCATGCAGGTGACGACGCTTAAAAACCTGAATAGCTCTTACAGTACCGGTATAGCCGCAATCGTTACCGATGATTTTGTCGAGCGTATGCGTGCAAACGGCGCCGCGGCGCTGGCAGACACTTATATACATAGCGCTGCGCCAACGGGAACCACCGATTGTGTCGGCAGTGTCTGCGACGCAACTCAAATGGCCAGCTATGACATGGAATCCTGGTGGGCATCGCTGGCTGCTGCATTGCCGTTAGCCACTGGCCAGGTGACCCGGGTGGGAGGCACCAACACTTTTATTGTGACCGTGCGCTGGGACGATGATCGCAATGGTAGCACAGGCACCAACTGCCCCGTACTAAGCTCGGCAGATCGCGAATGCTATCAGTTTAGAGTAACCATCTAGCAGACCGGCCAGTAATAAACCCAGGATTAATAACGTGAATAATCTAAATCATACCAATTTAAGGAATATCCCCCGGCAGCGAGGCTTTAGCATTATCGAGCTATTGGTAGCCGTGGTGCTGGGGCTGTTCCTGATGGCCGCCCTGGTCGAAGTCCTGCTTAGCGGAAAACAGTCTTATACCGCGGCCGATCAAATATCCCGCCTGCAGGAAAATGGGCGAATTTCGACCCACATGATTGTTACCGACCTGAAGCGTGCCGGCTATATGGGTGGCAATTCCGATATAGGAAGCATTCTGGGTAGCGAAGGTTCCGCACCGGTAGCAGTAAACTGCCCGACTGGCGACACCTCCTGGGGGCGTATGATCGAACAACCTGTGTTCGGCCTGGATGACACCAATGTGGGTTATGCCTGTATCACCAATGCCAGTTACTTACGCGGGGATGTATTGACTGTACGTCTCGCCTCACCCTGGGTATCAGGCGCCTTGAACAACAACCAGATATACCTGCGCACCTCACTTTTTGAGGGCAAAATATTC
>JAPUFZ010000083.1 GCA_027293245.1 Gammaproteobacteria bacterium | reverse complement strand
ACTCCTTAGATAAAACCATGAAATTTCTGAGCTATAACATTCAGTACGGCAAGGGCAAGGACGGCAGGGTCGATATCGATCGTATAGTCGATGAAATCGACGGCGCGGATATCGTCGCAATGCAGGAACTGGACCGTTTTTGGCCACGTACCGAATACGCCGATCAGGTGCAACAAATCACCAGTGCAATGCCCGACTATTACTGGGTTTATGGCGCGGGTGTTGATTTACACGCCGATGAACATTCAAACCATAATAAAGGCAGGCGCAGACAATTTGGCAACCTGCTATTGAGCCGATTACCGATTATTTCCTCACGTAACCACCTGCTACCCAAGTACGGTAGCACCGATCCCCTGAGCCTCCAGCGTTCAGCCCTCGAGGCGACAATTTTATGCGGCAAACAACTGCTGCGTATTTACTCGATCCACCTGACCCATTTATCGTCACACACCCGTATCCCACAAATCAATCGTTTGCTGAAGATACACCGGAATGCGGTACACGAAGGCTTCCCGGTTTCGGGCGATTTGAACGGTTTAGACTGGAATGATGGAGTAAGCGATCAAACGGTACCCGCGGAGGCAATCCTGATGGGTGATTTTAATCTTAAACCAGACTCGAACGAGTATCTCAGCCTGGTTGGACCGGTCAGCGATTATGGCGGGCATATCACCAGTCCAGCCGGATTCGTCGATGCCTGGGTGCAGTGTGGACACGACAAGATGGCAGGCATTACGACCGAGGTTACCGGTGCTCCTGCGCGGCTGGATTATTGCTTTGTGAGCACTTCGCTGAGACATCAAATTCAAACTTGTCGAGTCGACGATCAGGCCCAGGGCTCAGACCACCAACCCCTGTGGACAGAAATCGATTTTTAAATTCCCAGATCGGTGTGAGGGGTCAGAGCTAAAAATCTGACCCCGATCTAGTAAATTAGATACTCAAACGCCGGGTATTTTGATCGAGTTCACTGGCATCCCAGATTTCAATAAACTGTTCGATATATGGTTGGCATTCGAGCCGGTTGTCGATTTCGAAATAACCCTCGTAACGAAGCGGGTTTCTGATTCGCATAAAGGACCTGTTATCGATGATAAACCAGTTCTCACTGAATTTTCGATCCGGCGGGGTTACCGTGGTTCTTATCTGCACAAAGGTCGGAAACTTTTGCGCCAGTTGAATCAGATAATGACCATCGCGCGATGCGACACGGGTATCATGCGCGATCAGCCGAACCTCAGTTTTACGATTTTTGGTTACCAGCTCGGCGATGTGATCATAAATATGCCTGTGGTTATAAAGAGCGGGATCGAATCTAGCGCAAATCAGGTAAATCGTCTGCCTGGACAAGCCGATTAATGTCTCTACACAGGCTGCGCATTCGTCACGACTATCTAATAATTTACTTGAATTTTCTTTCATAATAAATTGATTTATATGACTATTACCCTATTTATCAGCCAAATATCTCACCATGTGACGGTGTGGGATCCCGGCTTCAATAAACTCATCCGAATCTATAACGAAACCATTTTTCTGATAGAAGGGTATGGCGTATGACTGCGAGTTAAGCATGACCTGCGCATGCCCGGCAGTTTCCGCCTGTTGAATCAGGTTTTCCAGCATCAATGTGCCTATGCCCCGATTTCTGAATTCGCTGGCGACACACATGCGGCCGATATATCCATCGGGCAAGAGTCGTCCGGTACCGATACAGGCGCTACCGTCCAGTGCCTTGACGTGCAGACAATCGGCATCCAGGGCATCTAATTCGAGCGAAGCCGGTACCTTTTGTTCGCCGACAAATACACGCGTGCGCAATTCGACCAGTTGCTCCTTGTCCTCTGACCAGATCGCCGCCGTCACCAATATTTCACTCATTACTGGTCTGCCCGCACGATGGCGCCATTGTTCACCAGTTCAATTAGTAACTTGCTCAGCGCCGGCTGCAAAGCACAGGCTTCCAGGGTTGAAGCCGCCAGGACCCGGTGCTCACAAAGTGCCTGAATAACCGCTATGACCTGGTCCGAATTCGGTAGTTCCCAGGACTGGCCGTTGCAGTAAAAGCTGATACTCGAATTTCCACGATGATACAACATTTTAGTTTCCGGGTTGATCAGCCAGTCGAACTGAAACAATTCATCAAGCCGGGCAGGGGGCTGCTCGGGACTGAAATCATTAATCACACTATCGCTTAAAAGCTTACCGGCGGTATCGACCCACAGTTGCCGGGGTGCATCCAGTAATGACAAAGCCAGGTTCTTAAACCGATCGACCTCAGTATCGGTAATTTCGGCAAAGTGACGATTGACTTCGAGTTCCCTGTCGCAATATCGTTGACTGCCGAGATTCCGGCGATCCGCTTCTAGGATAAATGATTCGAGCACTTCGACCGCGGTGGCGGCACGGAAACCGATCGAATAGGTCAGGCAGGGATCGAGTGCGACGCCGTGGTGGGCTATACCCGGGGGCAGGTATAACATGTCGCCCGGCGCCAGGACAGCTTCCTGGTCGGCAGTAAAATCCTGCATGATGGCGAGATCGAGGCCGGCCAGCAGGGTCGGATTTTCCACCCGGCTATTGGTATATTGCCATTTTCTATGGCCCTGTACCTGTAACAAAAAAACGTCATACTCGTCACTATGCGGTCCCACCGAACCGCCGAGCGGGGCATAGCTCACCATCAGGTCATCAATACGCCAGGACGGTATAAATCGAAACTCATCGAGCAGTTCGGCGAGTTCGGGAATCCATTTTTCGCATTCTGAAACCAGTAATGAATAGTGCGAGGCGGGCAGTGAGCGAAATTCATCTTCGCTAAAGGGACCGTAGCTTAACTGCCAGGGCGTCTCGGCATCTTTTTCGATCACCAGGCGGCTGTGGACGCCTTCCTCGCAGGCCAGGCCGGCAAGCTCCTCTGGGCTCACGGGAGATTGAAAATTGGCAAATACCTGCCGCATCAGGCAGGGCTTTTTTTGCCAGTACTGCTGAATGAATTCGACCCTGTCGAACCCCTGGAGCTGCCAGATCATGTCCTCAGTTCCGGGATTCAGATATCACCGGCCTGTTTAAGCGCATTGCCGATATACGATGCGGGTGTCATATCGATCAATTGCCGTTTGGCCTGTGCTGGAATATCGAGACTTTCGACAAACTCGCGTATCGCCTGCGCGTCGATTTTTTGACCGCGGGTCAGCGCTTTTAATTTTTCATAAGGCTGCTCGATACCGTATCGGCGCATCACGGTTTGAATGGGTTCGGCGAGGACTTCCCAGTTTCGATTTAAATCATCATTGATGACCTGCCGATCGACTTCGAGTTTGGAAATGCCGCGCTGCAGTGAGTCGATCGCAATCAGGGTATAAGCGAACCCACTGCCAAGATTGCGCAACACGGTGGAATCGCTCAGGTCACGTTGCCAACGCGAAACGGGCAGCTTCTGTGCCAGGTGACCGAGTATCGCGTTGGCGATTCCCAGGTTGCCTTCGCCATTTTCAAAATCAATTGGATTAACCTTGTGCGGCATGGTGGAAGATCCGACTTCGCCGGCTATGGTTTTCTGTTTGAAATAACCAATCGATGTATAGCTCCAGATATCCCGGCTGAAATCAATCAGGATATTATTGCATCGACTCATGGCATCAAATAATTCTGCAATATAATCATGCGGCTCGATCTGGGTGGTATAAGGATTGAATCGAATTCCCAGCGACTCGACAAATTGCTTTGCGATCCCGGGCCAGTCCAGTTCGGGGTAGGCACTGAGGTGTGCATTATAGTTGCCGACCGCACCATTTAATTTGCCGAGCATTTTGAGCTTGTTCATCTGTGAAACCTGCCTTTGCAGTCGATAAACGACATTCGCCATTTCCTTACCCAGAGTAGTCGGCGTGGCAGGCTGTCCATGAGTCCGGCTTAGCATGGCAACATCGGCGTTTTCATGGGCTAAATTCCTAATTGAATCAAT
>JAPUFZ010000082.1 GCA_027293245.1 Gammaproteobacteria bacterium | reverse complement strand
TTACCTTTAGCGATTATTCATAATGAATTCCGTACCGGCTTGCAGGCCGGCATTACAGCGCCGGCATGACGAGACCCGATACCTATTTAAACGTACTCGCCATTATCCCCAGACCCAGGGAATGAAATTTCACCATAACTTTGCCCCAGGTTGGGCTACAGTTAGTAAACCACCGGTATGGAGACTAATTCATATGAATAGAATGATTGCAGTTGCTGTGGTCTTCCTCATTTTAGTTACAGGTAAAATCCTGTTTAAGGACAATAACCCTAATCTTCAAGCAGGTATGCCAGCAATGCCCACGGCCATGGCTGAGCCTGAAGCAGGCGCATGCATACCCATCGACAGGTTCATGGCCGACTATCCTGGAGCGACGCCTGAAGAATTGTATCAAATGGAACAATGTAACAGGGACCGTGCGGCAAAACTGGGTCTGGACCAACGCAATACCGGGGTTTTAAGCAATAGAATCATTCGTCCTGAAGGTGCCCTGGCACATTATGAAGGCGGATATGGCAGCTTTGTATTTACTCTATACCAGGATCGTATCGTCGCCAAAGATGCGGGTGATAACATCGAGATCGACCTTGCTTCGATCAAATCAGTTAAAAAGTCCGCCAGCGCCATGGTGATAGAGTACCAGACAGCAAGTGGCAGTCTGAAGCGTTATGGCGTCACCTTGTTGGGGAGTGATGATACGCTCAAGGCAGAGGGCAATACAGATCTGGATCGACTCATCGACCTCGTCAATCAGTTGAGAGGTGAAGCCTGATATGATTGACCATGCGCTTGAGCCGTCGACATAAAACCGATAAAAAGAAAAAGTTCTGTAAACAATCGGCACACACGATTACAGCCGGCAGAGATAATGCCCATTTCGTTCCCCAGTTTTAAAACTCTAACTGCCTGACCAGTCTACATATTTATAATTCCGGCGTCGAGTGAGCCGGGTATCCACCTATTTATCAATTGATGATTTTCACCGACTATAAGAAACCAATGAAAACTATACTGGCGGCACAATAGCAATAAGCAGGTAATGTATTGGCCGCTTTTGGACGGAAAGGGAAAGCTCAATATAATCAGGTTCACGCCGCATTGATGAAAGCCCGCCCATCCCAATTTCGGGATAATCGGGCCCGGCGCTTAAAATTGAAGTAAACACCCGTTTCAGACTTGACTACACGGGCGCGCGTCTATTTAATACGCGCTTCCAACCTTAATGCCCAGGTAGCTCAGTCGGTAGAGCAGAGGACTGATAATACAGGGGACAGGCGCCGCTAGCCCAGGATAATGTAACGGTTTTCTCCGGCCCCAATACCTCTCGCCCGAACTTCTTTTGAAAGTCCAGGATTTGTAACGGATTTTTCTGATCTGTGACCGGGCTGTGGCCGAACCCTGTTCTGAACTGGATAACTTGCACGAACGAGGCTGCGCAATTCCCGGGGCGATTCAGCTTGCTATTTCAAGCTTGCCACGTGTAGGGTTAGCTGAATTTTTCGACAACCCCGGGGAAACTGATGGAAGATCTTGAAACCTGGCTCAGTCGAGTTTACCAGTCTGGTGGCGAACGAAACACACTCGACAGCTTGTACGATGAATGGGCCAGTGACTACGATCAACAAATATGGGCCAGCGGTAATCCTTATATCACGATTGCAACCGGCATGATGGGCAGGCATGTGCAGGATTTTGATGCCAGGATACTCGATGTCGGTTGTGGCACCGGCAATATGGGGCAGGCGCTAAAGCAGATGGGCTATAACAATCTCGAGGGTCTCGATCCCTCCCCGGGTATGCTCGAGATTGCGAAAAAGAAGGGGATCTTCCAATGCCTACACCCGATGTATCTGTCGGAACGAATAGACCTTGCCGACGAAAGCTACGATGCCGTTGTCGCGGCCGGGGTACTCACGCATGGACACGCGCCGCCCGAATCACTCGATGGAATTTTAAGGCTGTGTAAACCCGGCGCGATAATGGTGTTTTCACTTTCCCGGATCGCGTATGAGGATCAGGGTTTTAGCCAGAAAATGGAGATGCTGAACGATTCCGGAGAATGGCAGTTACTCGATCGGTCGCGTTTATTCCGAAGCTACCCGTTTTCCGAGAAAGAAGCGCACCTGCGACACTGGGTATTTGCATTTCGGAAAACAGGGGGTTAAAGCGCCCAGCTAACTTTCAAGCCTTCCAGAACCGCTTCTTCTACTGTACGCGGGGCGATTGCATCTCCAATTTTAACGATTCCCAGATTTTCCATATCTTCAAGCCAGTCGAATTCACGGTTTGACCTGGGCGCGTAGCAGCTTACGATGCTATCGACATCGTCGCAGATGATTGCGTTACCACCTGTCATATGCTGGAAATAGGCCTGGCCATCGAGTCCCCCGAAGAAACGCGCATAGGCTGTCATTTCTACCCCGAGGCCATGCAGGACGCCTATCCACTGATCACGAACAATTGCCTGAATTGATTCGCCGGCGACACTTCCATTCGACATTAAGCGGACGTAGTGCCCATCTCTGGCAAGTTTTTCCGCAACCCCAAGTGCGCACCAATCGCACGACCAGTCGGCAATCACTACCTTTTTGCCGACTACAGCATCATCGCGAATTATCCACCAGGCATCGATCAGATCAACGCCCTCCACATCCACTTCGGGCAAACGGCTGACGGCGCCAATGGCAAGTATCACCTTGTCAGGGTTAATTGCTTTCACGGCAGCCGCGTCAAGGTAGGAGTTCAACTGTATGTCTACATCTGCCCGTTTCAGTTCATCCAGTAAATTGGTGGTTACCCCGCCAAATTCAGCTCGTCCCGGTAAAGCTTGCGCCAGTTTTACCTGGCCGCCGAGGCAGTTGGTTTTTTCGTGCAACTGGACCCGGTGTCCCCTCTGTGCCGCAACCACCGCTGCCTTCATACCCGCTGGACCACCTCCTATAACCAGAACGGACCTGGGTTTTCTAGTCCTCCGCATCACTCCCATTTGTTGTTCACGTCCGCTGAGAGGGTTCTGGATGCATGAAACAGGAAAATGTGCGAGCCGATGTCCGACACAAGCCTGGTTGCAACCAATGCAGGCACGAATTTCATCCGCGCGGCCTTCGGCAACCTTGTTGAGAAATTCCGGGTCGGAGATTAGTGCTCGCGCCAGCCCGACCATATCGGCCTTGTTCTCGCTGATAATCTGCTGCGCAATTTGAGGCTGGTTTATCCTTCCGGCAACCAGTACGGGTTTGCCCACTGACTGTTTCAATCTGGCGGCGTCATCGGCGACAAAACCCTGCGCTACCGACATCGGTGGAAATACATGCAGCCAACCCTCGGGCGAAGATGACGAACCCGAGATCACACTGAAATAATCGACATCACCGTCTTTTTCCAGGGCGACGCAGATCTTGACTACTGCGTCCGCGTCAAGCGCCTTATCGGTTTTCTCGTCGAGCGTAACTCGAATGCCAAGGGTCTTGTCATCGCCGATACGAGTTCGGCAACGCGTAAGAATCTCGCGTAAGAAACGCAATCGATTGTCAGCGCTACCGCCAAACTCGTCCTTGCGATGATTGGTTTGCGGATTCAAAAACTGCGCGATCAGGTACCCCATACCCGCAAGAATCTCTACACCATCCAGGTTAGCATCGGCCAGCCGGCCGGCGGCATCGGCATAGCTGTCGATCAATTCCCAAACCATATCATTGGGCATGGGCACAGGTATGACCCGATAGCGTTCGTGAGGAACATCTGAAGCAGAATAGGCCAGGGGTTTTGAACCGTCGTGACTTAAACGGACGCCACCTCCGGCATGAAATAACTGACCAAACACCGGGGTGCCCTCTGCCCGGCAAGATTCCGCGAGTTTATTCAAGCCGGGGATAATCCGGTCGCTACCGGCATAAAGAAACGAATCTTCGAATCCATAGCTCGGATGCAGCGTCATCCCTTCAATGGTTATCAGGCCCACCCCGCCGCGCGCCCTGGTGCAGTGATAGGCGATCAGATCATCGGTGACGACCCCGCCATGCCCCAGGGTGGTACCATGGGGTGGACTAAATAATCGATTCCGAATTCTGGTTGGACCCAATTCGATAGGCTGCAACAGTTGGTCGAACATTGGCGCGTTATCCAGGCTAAGTCTGTAGCTATTAAATCGCTTGCAATCAAAAAAAACTAGTACTAAATTCCAAGCTTCTGAGTACTGAAGCTTTCCCGATTAATGCCCCAGTTAACTGCAGCGCAACAACAGGTTCGAGTCGAATTTCTGCAACAGGTAAAAGATGGTCGCCTTGACCTATCAGTTGCGGAAAGCTCTGGCCTGCCAAATATTGCCTATACCAGCGCCGATTTTTTCGCACTCGAACAACATACGGTATTTCGTAAAAATTGGGTCTTCGCAGGTTTCGTTCATCAATTGGACAGAATCGGAGAGATGATACCCGTTGAAGTCGCCGGCCAGCCAATCGTATTGGTGATGGCGGAAGATGGCAAGATTCGGGCATTTCACAACGTCTGTCAGCACCGTGGCGCACAGCTGGTTACCGAGCCTAAAAGAAGTAAAAAGTTTGTTTGCCCGAATCATTCCTGGAGCTATAGCCTGGAAGGGAAGTTAATTGCCCGACCGCATTTTCACGGCGGCGAAAAACACGATATCAACCAGGCGGCCTGTCATCGAGCCGACTTGTCACCGGTCCGATGCACAACCTGGCATGACTGGATTTTCATCAACATTAGTGGAGACGCCGACCCATTCGAAAGTTGTATCAGGCCGATTGAAGTCAGGCTCGATGGCTATGATTTCAGTGCGCTTCGTTTTTTTGAATCACTGCAGTTCGATTTGCAGGCAAACTGGAAACTGGCGGTGGAAAATTTTATCGAGCCCTACCATGTATTCTCCTGCCATCCCTGGCTGAACGACTTTGTCGGCATGGATCAGCGCCAGCCGCCGGAATTCGACGATAAGGTTTTGTTCTGTGGTTACCAGTTTCAAAAAACCGACCCTGTCCGCGGGGGAGCGCTTCCCTGGTTCCCGGACCTGCCCAAAGAAAAACAGGATCGCGGTGACTGGTTCGTTATGTTTCCTAATTTCGCATTTGAGATTTTCCCCGATCAAGTCGATGTATTTATCGCATCGCCACAGGGCCCTCAAAAAACGCTCGAAACGATTTCACTGTATTTTATCGGGGAGGGCGCAAAGGCGGAAAAATACGCGCAAGCTCGCGACCTGATCATAAACAACTGGACCGATCTCAATCATGAGGATATCGGCATTATTGAGCGCATGCAGCGCGGGCGCGCCTCTGATGGATTTGATGGCGGCGTGCTATCCCCTTACTGGGATCCGGTTCAGCGGCATTTTGCAAGGTTGATAACCCGGGCGATTTCCAGTTGAACCTGCCAAGGGCCTTGCGGAGTCGACCCATCCACGTCGGCCTGGAGAATCGATGCCTGTAGCTTTGGTATAGATCACCGGTGACGATCGGATCGATCAAATGGAGGCGACAAGTATCCTGACACAGAGGGCGGTAGTTGGTAAATTCGATGCTATGGATTGCATAAATTACGCCCTGGCAACCGTCTTTGTCGGACTGGCAATTGGGCGTCCAGGCTGTCCGGGTCGTTGAAGCGGATGATGTTGTGGTATCTTTCCTGGCCTCAGGTAAAAACATAAACCGGTGCAAGTCAGCCAAAATTAATTGACTCAGTTGTCGAGGATGTTTTCTGCCTGATTTTGCAGAAAACCTCGACTGAGTTCACCGACATATATACGTCGGATCACTCCTGCGCGATCGATAAAAATGGTAGTAGGCAGCCCGACTCCGCCAAAGCGTGAAAATGTTTCCTGGGTGCTGTCATACCCCGGGGTTCCCCGGGGCGCATCAACCCATATCGGGTAGGAAACATCGACTTTATTGACATAGGCTTTGACCAGTTCAGGTGATTCATTGATATCGAGCCCGATTACGCTAAGCCCTTTATCACCATAAGCTTTATGAAGTTCATCCAGCAATGGCATTTCGCGCCGACAGGGTGGGCACCAGGTGGCCCAGAAATTCAGTACCACGGCTCTGCCGGCAAGGTCAGAAAGCTGAACCGTCTCCGCGGAAAGGTTTTGAAGTTTAATACCGGGCGCGCTATCACCAGTTCCAGCAATACCCGGCTGTTTAAGAAATTCAGTTGACAGGGTGGCGGTGGTAAATACCAATCCTGCCGACAGATAGCTACCCGCCAGAACTGCGAGAAAAGACCGCCGCAACTCCGGCGATGTATTTATTACCTGCCATAGAGCATAGATAGCACCTACTAACACACCGCTGGAATAAAGGTAGCCAGGCTGCCAGACATATAGCGCGGTCCAGGGCGCGGCACGATACGCGCTCCAGTTCAGGGCGACAAATCCCAGGCGAGCACCGATCAGCCCGGACCAGGCGGTGTACTCCGCCACTTGTTTTACCCGGTTCTGATCGAGCAGATATTTCCCACCCAACCAGTTTGAAAGCCAGATTGCAAAAAATAAGCTCAGAATGAGAATGAGCGGGCGGGTTGGAATTAAAAATGGACCCAGATTAAAAGCTTCTATCACGTCGCTACTATAGCGAAATTGATTTAGCACCTTCAAGCGAAATAATTTTTCCCATGCTTGATTCGGGCAACGAACTATCCAGAATTAAATAATTGCCGTTTTCAGTCTGGTATCTACAGCAAGAGTGCCTGAGTAAAATCGGCACTGAGAGACCATTCGATATTCACTTAAAATTTGATCGCAGTGCAGTAGTAATGACCATTCCGGTTTGTTTCTCGCACGATGTGCTTCCAGTTTTGCCGCAACTTAAACGCCACTGGAATCGCGTCCCAAAAAATATGTTCCAGCGAATCAGGGCCCCTGCTAACATAGGTGCGGCAGGAGGAGTTCGGTGTCTGTCATCCCGACAACAAGCATGACAGGGGTGATCGCCGATCTATTATAAGATTGACAAAATCAGGAGAAATCTGATGTTGAAACATAAGTTAGTCACAGCCACCGTTACTGCTTTGCTGGCATTCGCGACTGGTCACGCGACGGCGGCGGAAATGCTGCAGAAAATCGGCAAAGCCGAGGGCCAGGTCGATATCGTGGCCTGGCCAGGATACATCGAACGCGGCGAAACCGATGCGGCTTTTGACTGGGTGACGAAATTCGAAAAGAGTTCAGGCTGTAAGGTCAACGTAAAAACCGCCAATACCTCGGACGAAATGGTTGCGCTGATGAATGCAGGGGGCTTCGACCTGGTGACCGCGTCGGGTGACGCGTCGTTGCGCCTGGTGGCGGGCAAGCGCGTGCAGCCGGTCAATGTAAAGCTGGTGCCGAGCTGGAATACCGTCGATAAACGCTTGCAGAATGCGCCCTGGCATACCGTTGACGGTGTCCATTACGGCGTGCCCTACATGTGGGGCCCCAATGTGCTGATGTACGATACACGGGCTTTCAAGGAAGCGCCAAAGAGCTGGAGCGTGGTGTTCGAGGAAACTACCCTCGGTGACGGTAAATCCAACAAGGGCCGCGTGCAGGCCTACGACGGCGCCATCCACGTGGCCGATGCCGCCAATTACCTGATGTACCACAATAAGGAACTTGGTATCAAAGACCCCTATGAACTCAACCAGGACCAGTACAAGGCGGCGCTCGATCTGCTACGCCAGCAACGCAAACTGGTATCGCGCTACTGGCACGACGCCTTCATCCAGATGGATGACTTCAA
>JAPUFZ010000081.1 GCA_027293245.1 Gammaproteobacteria bacterium | reverse complement strand
GAATAGTCGCCTGTCGTGGCCGATTTTCCATGCCCAATGCCGACCCCATTTTGCAATATTAATGTCGGCACGAGTATAGAAAGTGTAGATGGCGGGATCACGAAGATGCAGCCGCCACCTGAGTGAGGGTATGTAGATCTACCCTAGCTGAAACTCGACCACCGCGCCGCCACTGCCATAAAGTGGACCATAGTTATGCACGGTCGCGCCGGCGAAATTGCCGCCGATCCCTCCTAGAATAAACGCGAAGTGTTTAAAGCCCATATCGACGCGCGCTTGCTGTGCATACTCTGGACAGGCTTGAGTTAGCCCTGCGACATCGCCGGCCTCCATTAGCCCCAGGATACGTTTGTTCCAATCGTCTTCCGCGGCATTCGCGATATGGTCATCGGCGATATCGATCACGTGTCGGAAAAACGAGCCAGACAGCCCGCCGATACCGACGATCGCGACGCGACGCCCAAGTTTATCAGCTTGTTCACGCACGACACGCCCGAGGTTCTCGGTAATACCCCAGTCGTGATAGACGTTGTTTGCAGTTACAACTGACTGAAACTTTTTGTCTGGATCGAGAAAGCTGGCTCCAACGATCGTTCCTGTGTCGACCGGAAAATGATCGTAGTCAACTCCCTTTGAGCGGACCCCATAACTGTCGGTCGCCACGATCGCTGCTTCGGTGAGTTCGATGTCGGTACGCATGTCGAACGGCAGCTCACCATACTCATGCCAGTTTTCATCAACATGTAAGCCAGCCGGATTTGGCCGCAACTGCCACAGCTGATCTAGAACCGCGATCCATTGGCTGGAGTAGATCGCGATCGTGTCAGGCTTGGATGCTGCGAGTGCTGCGCCCGCCTTTTTTAATGCCGTGGCCATCGCTCCCCACGATGGGTTGTCGGGTTGGACGTAGGGGAGTGGCGATCCGGGGATCAGAAATGCACTGACGACAGTCATCGAATTTTCCTCTTATGCCGCCTGCGCAAGGCCGGCTTTGATCAAGTTCCATTCCATCACGGCATTACCGGTGCCGATTACGGAGCCGTAACCATGCAGCTCACCGGGTAGCTCCGGATAGTCCATGGCCGAGAACATCCAGGTAAAAGCACCTGATTTAACTTCTGCAAACGCCTCATCAATGAACTGTGGTAGTAATCGGAAGACCTCTTTTATCTTGCCTTCGCGCAGTAGTCCAATCATGCGCATATCCCATAGATAACCGTCATAATTTTCGGGGTGCTCTTGCGACATATCCTCGGGTGGGATCGGCTCTTTACTAAAGTGGTAATGACACAAGGTGTTTGAGGCGAGCAATACGGCGCGCCGGCCGGTTGCTTCGATTGCTTTTCGGGTGGCCTTACCCAAGGTGTCCATCTCCTCTAGCCCTTCCCCGGTGGATAGGTAGTAGGGTGAGTTGTTCGCCGAGATACCGACCACCGGGATGTCCCATTGCGGGCGGATCATATGTAACGTTGTGATGGTGCCGTAGTCGACGCGAAAATTAGGATTGCGCATCATCTTTGAAGTCAGCCCCATTGCCGACGCCTCATCGCAGCAAGCCTCTGCCAGTTCTACGTCGACCTCGAGATCGAACTTATAGCGGAAGAGATTTGGAAACACCGGATCGACGGATTTCCCGCTTAGGTTTTTTACCCCAAGAAAATGGTGGCCTTGCTGCGTGACCCAGTGCGGTGAGTGGACTAGCAAGACATCTGGTTTCATTTCTTCAACGTTGGCGCGCGCGCGTTCATAGGCCCATCGTAATTGTTCCCAGCCACCTTTGGATCGCGGTTCGTTTTGTGGTGGATTTTCACCAAACACGAGATGTGGCGGATGCGGCGCTAACAGGCCCGCAATGATCTCACCTTTGCTCATAACGAAACTCCTGTCTCAACTTGGTTTTGGGCATTGTAGTCGGAATCTTCCATTGTTGCGCCATCGGACCAAGGGCGCTGCTAGTTGATAGCGAAAGGTCTCACCGGAGACCCGGTTGCACCCTTGAGTGGGAGGGTGCCAACGACAAACGCGAATTCGTAGACCTTGGCCTCGATAAGGCGGTCAAAATCCAGGTTTTCGATGATATAGATCCCATTTTCAACCAGAAATTTCTGATGATTCGGGGCGAAGATCTTTGGGTCGGGTCCCGGGATGGCCTCTACCGACCAGTTGTCCGTGCCGACCAATAATACTTGTTGCTCCACCACCCAGTCCCCGGCGACATCGGATAGACCGGGTGAGCAGGCGTTAAATTTGTCGTTATCGACTTTCCAGTATTGACCCCAACCGGTGTGGTAGAACAAAGCGTCCCCAGTTTGGATCACGTTCTCTGCTAACCCTTGGCGCTTGAGCGCTGCCTTGAGGTCGTCGATAGAGATCTCTTCCTCGCAGTTTAACGCTCGACCTCGCAGGGCGGCGATATCGATCAAAATGCCGCGAGTAAAGATAGGCGTTACATTTTCGACCCCGAGTTTGCTAAAGCCCCGGCCACTGCCTATCGCGGCGTGAGTGTGGCCGTTGTAATAATGGATCTTGTTAAGATCGCCTCCAGGCCCTAAGTCTGTGCCCATATGGCTCAAGGCATCAAACTGGGTGCCGTCTTGGGTTAAATGGCCGGACACGAAGTCTTCATTCCATAAAAGCCTGTTTTCACCCAAGGGCCCACCGGCGGGTGCCCCCGATGTTACCAAGGTGTATTTACGATGCTTCGGGGTAAGGCTGAACAAGGGCATCTCTTCTTCGAATACCCGGCCCATGTCATAGATAACGCCGGTCTTAATCAGCGCAGCCGCTGCAAGTGTCTTGGCTGGACTGAGGTGGTTTAGTGCACCACGTTCATCCTCGGCACCCCAAGTGGATGGCCACCACTTCGAGGGCAAATAATCGTTGGCCTGGGCGGTGCCCAGGCAGAGAAGAAACACTAGTGCCAGTGGTCGATACGACAAGAGGCGTGTCCTTGTGGCTTATGGCGTGATTGCTAATAAGCGTTCGATACTATTTCATTGAAAACCCGGCGTCAATCTTACCCGCTACCACTACGTTTTCGCACCCAACCCGCTATAGTTTGGCAATCAAATGCATGCGGGGTTATCTTTCTCCTGCCCAAGACGACCCGGAGTCAATGGCACAAAAGCTGGGTGAAGCAGGAAGGGCTTGGTTTTAGTTCACCCTGTGAATTTGATATATATTTCACTAGTTGCTGCAAATATAATTTTGGAGAGCCAATATGATAGAAAGTCTCAGTTCTGCAAACCTCCCTGCACCACGTTTTCGCTATAGTCCTTTGATTAAGGCAGGTCCTATTTACAAGACAGCCGGTATGATCGCACTTGATAAAGATAGCGGTGAACTCGAATCGGGTGGCGTTGGAAAAGAAACGAGTAAAATATTGGATAATTTGTTACAGGCTTTGCCTGATTTTGGCCTGGCGCTAGAAGACCTGATCAGCGCCACTATCTACACTACCCGATTCGAAATGTTCCCTGAAATCAACAAAGCTTGGGAAGACGTGTTTACTGAGGACGTCCGTTTGCCCGCCAGAACGGCAATGGGTGTTAGTGCTTTACCCTTAAACGCAAATGTTGAAATCGAATTTATGTTTTACAGAGAATAGCTGAATAATGATGCAGGCATAATCAGTAGAGCAACCACGCAGGGCGACGAGAGTGCGAGAGCGGGGGAGGGTCCGTTTAGGCATTCTTGGTCTCGCGAGGCTTGTAGGCCACCGCCTGAATCTCAATTAACAAATGCGGGTGCGGCAGTTGGTGCACCGCTACCGTGGTGCGGCTGGGGCCGTCGTAGTCAAAAAACTTGGCGTAGGTTTCGTTGTAGCCGCCAAAGTCGTTCATATTCACCAAGTAGGTAGTGAGTGATACCAGGTCGTTAAGCTCTGCGCCTGCTTCACTCAAAATGTCGCGAATGTTTTCAATGACCGCGTGCGTCTGGGCGCATATATCGAGTTGGGTTACCCCCATCTCGTCTACCTGCACGCCCTCGAAGCTGTCGTCCGGGCGGCGTGAGCTGGTGCCTGATATGTGAATAAAATCACCGGCGCGTTTGTAGTGCGGGAAGCGCCCCCGGGGCTTGGCTTTGCCTGCAATTACCTGGCTATCTTTTGGCTGTTTCATAAAGCGTGCTCTCTCACTTGTCGGCAATGTTGAGGCTGACACTGCCCAGTTGCTCGGCACTGGTGTTCACACTAATGCCCGGGCGCAATGCCTCTGCAGCGGTAGCGGCCCCTGCCAGCACTACCCACCCCGCTTCTAGTGTCATGCCTGCATCGGCTGCAAGCCGTGCGGCTTCCACTAGAGATTCGTAAGGGTTACCCAGGATGTCTTGGGAAGAACCTGCCTGAACGGTCTCACCGTCAAAGGCGAGGGTCATGGCAAGGTCGCTGATGTCATCGAGGGGCTCACGCCAGGGGCCAATCACATAGCTGGAGGACGAAGAATTATCAGCAACCACGTCTTCCAGGGAGAACTTGAAGTTCTGGTAGCGGGAATCGATGATCTCCATTGCCACAGCTACGCCGTCTATAGCTGCCTTGGCTTCTTCAATGCTGATGGTTCCGCTTAGTGGGCTTTTCAGACGAAAGGCGACTTCGGGTTCTATGCGCGGATGCACGTAACCGGCAAGGCTCAGCGTCGCGCCGTTATCCAAGGTCATGGCGTCTGTGAGGCGCCCCCAAATCATGTCTTCAACACCCATCTGAATCATTTTGGCGCGGCTGGTAAACCCCATTTTCACACCTACTAACTGTTCGCCGCGATCAAGGCGACGATCGATAGACGTTGCTTGCACCTGATAGGCCTGTTCCAGGCTCAGTGCGCTGCCGCTTGTAGACAGCTGCTCAATGGCGGTGCCGGTGCGGGCGGCTTCGTCTACCCGTTGTGCTATGGCGTTCAGGTCGGTCATTGGCTGGTCCTAGAATTTGATGCAAATATTGGTGGGTTCAGAATAAAAGTTAAGCGAGTGTACGCCGCCCTCACGGCCAATGCCGGAGAGCTTCACGCCGCCAAAAGGTGTGCGCAGGTCGCGCAAATACCAGGCGTTCACCCACACAATCCCCGCGTCTATCTGCTGGGCCACTCTGTGTGCTCGCTGCAGGTGTGTGGTCCATACGGTGCCGGCCAGGCCGTACTCGCTGTCGTTGGCCAGGGCGATGGCTTCCTCTTCGGTGTCAAAGGGCGCGATGTGGCAGATGGGGCCAAACACCTCTTCTTTAATGCAGCGAGCGCTTTCAGGCAGCCCGGTGATGATGGTGGGTTCTACGAAGGCGCCGTTGTCGCGCTCATCGCCGAAGGTCGGCACACCGCCACCAGTGATAAAGGTTGCGCCTTCTTCCCCGGCCAGTTGGTAGTAAGACAATACTTTTTGCTGATGCTCATGGGAGATTAGCGGGCCCATGTCGGTGTCCGGAGATTCCGGCCAGTCGATCCGCAGTGCTTCAGCTTTTTCTTTCATTGCAGCCACAAAGCGCTCAAATATGGGGCGCTGCACATATACCCGTTCGGTACACAGGCATACCTGGCCGCCGTTAGTAAAAACGGATTTGGCCGTGCCTTCTACCGCGGCATCAAAGTCAGCGTCTTCAAAGATCAATGCCGCGTTCTTGCCGCCCAGCTCAAACGACAGGGCTTTTACGTTGTCTGCTGCCGCGCGCATGATGGCAGCGCCAGTGCGAGATTCCCCGGTGAAAGTCACCGCATCAATACCGCGGTGCGTGGTGAGAAACTCACCGGCAGAGTTGGGGCCAAAGCCATGTACCAGGTTAAAGACTCCTGCCGGTACGCCAGCGGCGTGCATGACCTCTGCCAGCAATGTGGCAGTGCCGGGGGTGTCTTCAGACGGTTTGGCGATCACAGTATTGCCCACCGCCATGGCCGGGCCCAGTTTCCAGGTGAGTAGCAGCAGCGGCAGATTCCAGGGCGCGATTACGGCGACCACACCCAGGGGTTTGTGCACTGAGTAGTTGAGTGCCTGGCCACCGTCTGGGGTGGTGCTCTGAAAGCATTCGCCAGCGCGGGATTTGGCAAGATCGGCAAAGGCCCGAAAATTAGCGGCCCCACGGGGAATGTCGATATTCTGTGCCTGCCACAGTGATTTCCCGGTGTCGGCCATTTCTGCGGCCACAAACTCGTCAAAGCGTGCTTCAATGCCGTCGGCGACCTTGTGCAACAGGGCGCTGCGCTCATCGAGAGACATTTTCCCCCAGGGGCCGTGTAAGGCCTCTCTGGCGGCGGCAACGGCCCTATCTACCAGGGCACTGTCTGCTTCACACACCTCATTAATGGTACTGCCATCCACCGGAGTCACGTTGGCAAAGGTACGCTCACTGCCCACAAATTCACCGGCAACGTAGTTGCGCAGTAATCCGCCGGCGTGTGGCACAACCATTTTGTGGTGAGCTGGCATCTGTTGACCTCAAAGCGTGCCCGGGGGCACTCAAGCTGTTAATTAGTGGTTACAGTGAACGCTATAGGATTCTCCGATAACGCAAAAATAGAAAAATACGTGCCAAGTATAGGCGAAAAAAGCGGAATGTTTTGTGCAGATTTCCCCCTTTGATTTAGTCGCCTAACTAAAAATTCTCGTATTGCTACATGAAACCTTAGCGGATATCAGTGACGAGTAAGATCCTATCTAAATATTGATGTCTTTTATGTGGGCACCGACAAGTTAACTTTTGAAGGAACGGTCAATTCCCGATAACAGCATCATGCCACCACCGCCATCCAACGTCCGAACGCACTTGCCCTAAGATCTCGATAATGCGGAGCCCTAACCAGGTGTCTCCCCAAGTTTAACAGGTTGTAAACAGCCGCATGCACACCGAAGCACCTGAATACAGCTGAATTCGTTTCTCTCCCTGTGTATGGCGAAATGCTAATTCACCAATTTGATCAGCAAGTTACAGAGTCGGGGTTCGGTCCCAGTTCGGAGTTCGGTTTCCGTTTTCTCTTACCCTTCTTCCACCTACTGCCACCCGGTCCGAAATCTCCCACCACCCGGTTCGGCATAAGTTCGGTTTCAGCGAGGCACCCACCTCCCCCAGACAAAACCCCTTACCTTTCTTCCAGTTACTGCCCAACTCCCCCACAGAGCATCCGACTCCTAAGCGGCAGGTCAGCCGTTCGAATCGGCTCAGGCGGACCAATTCCTAGAGCTATCAAAGAGTTATAACTGGAGTGATCTGCCGCCTTTTTGGAAG
>JAPUFZ010000080.1 GCA_027293245.1 Gammaproteobacteria bacterium | reverse complement strand
TCTTTTTTCAACCTCGATTCGGCGATAGCCTGAGCTTTAAAATATCGCCAGTCAAAGTTTGGGCCAAAATTTCTTTTGCTGTATTTAGAGAAGTAGTGATCGTATTGAGTGACTTTATTGTAGCGCTCAAATTCCTCGGCGCCAACTTGAGTGCAGGTTAGGAAAAATGCCACATAGAAAACTTTCGCCATGCAATTTCTCTACTAATAATTGGGTTTGTTATCTATCATTCTAAGGGATAGGAATTTGCTTTGCCGCTGGAAGGCATTATGCGCCAAAGATTGCGAATCTGCACACGATAGAGTCGTCATATTCACTCTCCATTCTTGTTTTCCCCGGAACCCATCCTTCTACGGTTCCTGGGGAGAGGGAGTAAAGTGTTATTCAGTCGGTTCCAGTATGGGTTCCTCGCTACCGAGTTGCTCCTTGCGTTTGGCCATATAGGCTAGCAGCTCTTCATCTATGGCAGGGTCAGTCGGTGGCGGCTCGAACTCAGCCAGTATCTTCTGCCAGATTTCGGTCGCTCTGGTAGTCGCGTCCTTCGCGCCTGCGAGCACCCAGCTTTCACTGTTTTGCCAGTCACTCAGGAAGGGTGCATAGAACGCATCTTTATAACGCTCCATGGTATGCGCGCAGCCAAAAAAGTGCCCGCCGGGTCCGACTTCCTGCATGGCTTCGAGGCCGGTCTCGGCTAGATCAATTTTAAGCGGCTGCAACATGGCGCTCATGTGTTGCAACATTTCACAATCGATGATGAGTTTTTCGAATGACGCGAGCAGTCCGCCCTCTAACCAGCCCGCGGCGTGATAGATTAAATTGGCGTGACCCATGACCGCACCCCACAGAGCCATCTGGGTTTCGTAGGTCGCCTGCGCGTCGACCGCATTAGACGCATTACAGGCGCTGGAACGATAAGGCAGTCTGTAGCGTCTGGCTAACTGCCCTCCGGCAATATTGGCCAGGCTATTCTCAGGCGTGCCAAATGCCGGCGACCCGGAGCGCATGTCGACGTTGGAGGTGAAACCACCATAGACCACCGGCGTGCCGGGGCGAGTGAGTTGCAATAGCGCAATGCCAACCAGGGCTTCGGCATTTTGCTGCGCCAGTGCACCTGCCATGGTTGTTGGCGTCATCGCTCCCATCAGGGTAAAAGGTGTCACCGTTACCGGCTGTCCGAACAGGGCCATCTGCATGGCGCCGTAAGCCATCGAATCGTCCAGTTTGCGTGGCGAGTTAACATTGATATTGGTCATCACGCTGGGGTTAGTTTTCATTTCTTCCATACTCAAGCCACGTGCTATAGCAGACATCTCTATTGCATCACGCGCACGCCCACCACCGATGCCCGTGGCCAAAAATGCCTTGTCCGACACGGTTAAATTAATAAAAGTCGTATCCAGGTGGCGCGAATTGGCTGGCATTTCGGTCGGCGCGGTGGCCTGATTTCCAAAGAAGGTCAGCACGTTAAAATACTGTCCAAAGCTAATCAGTTTCTTGTAGTCTTCGAAATTACCTATACGCCGACCATTGATATTGTCGTGTACGTTAGGCGTGCCCGAGACCAGTCCAAAATTGATCACATTGCCGCCAATCTGGATCGCCTGCTCGGGATTACGCGGGGTCATGGTGAAGCTTTCCGGTGCCTGCTCAATGATTTCTAGTAGCTGGTTCCGGTCCATGCGTACCACACCCTTGTCATCGACCGAGGCACCCGCTTTCCGGAACAATGCCAGGGCCTGGTCACCCAGCACTTCAATACCCTCCTGTTCGACGATGCGTAAAGATATGTTGTGGATGAACTCGAGCTGTTCCTCGTCGAGTGCTTCGATCGGGGCAAACCGATTGCGCAGTTGTTTACGCTCGAGCTGATGTATTGCGACTACATTTTCGGGGGCTACTTTGCGACCACGCCTGCGGTTGGTACGTGCCATGGAAAACTCCTGAACTGACGAGATAAAAACTACAACTAATGTAACAAATGCAGCCGTGAATTATTCGTGAAAATGAAGCTTATTTCTTTTATTATTGGGACATTAATTATAATTATTGAGCACAATCATTCCAACTATCCATTCACTGAGCCGGCATGTTACTTTTTGCCTGTGCCCGGGGTTTCCGATTTTTGGTATTGCCGCCGGAATGGAGGTATTGCGCCACGCCAACCGATTCTGTCAGACTCCCGCTTACAGCTGGTCATTTCTATGCGAACAGGACGCTCCAATCCAGGACAGCAATGGTCTCTGGTTACATCCCAGCAGCAGCATTGAAACGGCCGAGTCCTCGGATATTTCACTGGTGGTGGCCGGATTCAAGCCGAACCGTATCCATGCTCCCAAACTGTTAAAATGGCTGGCCCAACAGGCCCGCGCTGACCGGATTATCGGCGGCATCACCAACGGCGCCTTTCTGCTGGCCCAGGCGGGTCTGCTGGACGGCTACGCGGCTACCGTGCACTGGGAAGATTTCAGTAGTTTCTGTAGTTTGAATCCACGAGTACACGCCCGCTATCAACGCTTTGTGATTGATCGAAATCGCATGACCTGTTCCGGTGGCACCGCAACACTGGATTTATTTATCGAGATTGTACGCAAGGATATGGGCAACGAACTTGCCTTACAGGTATCGCGACAAATGCTGTTGCAGGACTATTCCATGCCAGTTGAGCTCGAATCACCGATGGTATATGAAGGTAGCCATCACTTTTCACCCCGGGTACAAAGAGCGCTGAGCCTGCTCGAAGGGGGTGTTGAACAGCGCATGACAGTCACTGGCCTGGCCTCCCTGGTTGGCCTCAGCCGGCGCGAGCTACAGCGGGTTTTTCGGCGCGAGACTGGCAAGACGCCACACGAAGTGATCAACCAACGCCGCCTTGAGCGTGCCCAGTCCCTGGTATTACATTCCCATCTACCTATAGCGGCAATCTCAATTGCAGTCGGCTTTAGCTCGCAATCGCATTTAACCACCTGTTATCGAAAATTCTACGGTACCACGCCCGCTCTGCATCGCCGCGAACACCAGATAAACCACTAGTCCGCATATCTCACCAGGGGGCAAAATGATCGCGCCGAGATTTGGATTCACAAGGCATTTTCCGAAGGCGTGGAATAACAGTGTGTATTTCCAACTGAGGAAAATGTCTTGTGGATTCAAAGATCAAGCGAGGTTTTGTCCATCTGGCGAGAAATGCGGGCTAGCCCCGTGGTTGCGATGTAAGCGCACAAAGCGATTACGACTATCCCCGTAACTACTATATAATTGCCGGACATTGCCCAGACTCAAATCTTGAAACATGACTCAACGACGGCGCCTGGCTGGTTACAGATTGAGTAAAGTCGAATTCATACCGGAGAGGAGAATTTATAAATGAAAAAAAATCCAAAGCTTCGCGGTCTATCTGACATCCTCACCTATTTCCGGCGCAATGAAACGCCGATATTTTTCGTTTCTCCTACCGCCTTTAACCTGCTTGGGTTAGAAAAATTTGTTAACCGCTTTTTTCATATCAATTACTTCGATTCCTTCGATGGCGCACATCCACGCGTGTTCGTTCCGGAAGAAACAGGCGACGGCGATTTCCAGTCGATGGAAGACGTCTGCAACTATATGCTGATGCATAAGGAAGTCATCGACAGGATTAAGAAAGCCGGCAAGGGCCCCGCCAAATTATTGTTTGTCATGTTCGATGAAAAGACCGAGGAAATCTGCAAGGACCTGGGTGTCGATATCGCCCTGCCTTCGGTCGCATTAAGAAATCGGCTGGACTCAAAGATCGAACTCACCAAGCTCGCTAACGAGGCGGGAATCGACAGTGCGCCCAATGCACTCAGTAAGGCCGACAGTTTCGAAGAGTTAATGAAGGTTTGCAAAGCGGCAAAGCTTGGTGATGACCTGGTGGTGCAAACGCCTTACGGTGATTCCGGTCGTACCACGTTTTTCATTAAATGCGAGTCCGACTGGGACAAGCATGCCGAGGACATGATCGGCGAGCAATTGAAGATCATGAAGCGCATTAACCATATGCCTGGAACGGTTGAGGTTTGCGTGACAAGGCAGGGTACCCTGGTCGGCCCGATCCAGACCGATATCACCGGTTTCGAGGAAATCACACCCTATAAGGGCGGCTGGTGCGGCAACGACGTCTGGCCGAAGATATTTAACGCCAAAATTCGGCGCGACCTTCGTAACATGGCGGCCGGGCTCGGCAATCGCCTCTACAAAGAAGGTTACAAGGGAGTGTTCTGCATGGACTTTCTGCTCGACACGGACGATGGCACACCTTATCTCGGCGAGGTTAACCCGCGCATTAGCGGCGCCAGTCCTTTGACCAATTTGATCACCGCCCATTACGGCGGTGTACCCCTGTTCCTTTTCCACCTGCTCGAGTATCTCGATGTCGACTACCAGGTTGATTTGCGCCGCATTCAAAATCGCTGGAACGAATACGATTTCTGGAGCCAGTTGGTGTTAAAACAGACTGAAGACAAGGTGCGTCAGTTGACCCACGCGCCGGCGAGTGGAGTCTGGCGCATGGATAAGTACGGTGGCATCACTTTCGACCGCCACGACCTCGACTGGACCAACGTCATCGATAACGACGAAGCCTTTTATTTGCGCGTCTATCGTGAAGGCGACTACACCTACAAGGGTGCCGATCTCGGCATCATCGTTTCACGCGGTCGCATGCAAACCGAAAAACGTGAATTACGCGACCGGGCTAAAATGTGGACCGCGGCGATCAATGCCGAGTTTCACGGTATCGAACCAGCGAAGCCACCGGTTTTTCCGCACGATCCTTATAAGTCGAAGTTGTTCTAGTCCCTGTTCCTTCTCTCTCAAGAGGGTGCTTTCAAGCGGACTGTTGCTGCGATTTTTCCAACGGTTCGGGTATTACCACTGTTTGCTGCCAGCCGATGAGCGCTTCTATCGCCTCCGCGACTCGCAGTACTTCGTGGTCACTGCCGACCGGGCCCATAATCTGCAACGACACCGGCAATCCCTCGTCACCGACACCCATGGGTATCGCGCAGGCAGGCAGGCCCGCGAGATTGGCATCATAGAGGAATCCTGCCCAGTCGAGCCAGGGTAGTTCGATTGTCGTATCGTCTATTTGGTGCGGATGGATACTGCCATGCGGAAAGGCTTCACAGCCTATCGTCGGGGTGATCAAAATACCCGCCTTATTACGTTCAAACAAAGACTGGTATGCATCGTGGATGACATCACGGTGTTGTTGCGCTTCGTCAAATTCCTGTTGGCTGAATTGCTCACCGAACTGGATGAAACTGCGCGCCACATCGCCCATCTTATGCTCAAGATGCGCCTTGTCCCGGGCGTGTTTGGCCGCGTCGAAACAGGCAGTTACCACCCAGGTGCTAACCGAAGACGGCAGGCCAGTGTGATCTTCGATAATCCTGGCACCGGCATCTGAAAGTTTCTCGACTAGGGCACGAAATGCCTGCCGCACATCATCATCGACCGGTGCGTGGTTGAGATCTTCTGAAGCTATTAATGGATAATCGCGTAGCTTTAATGATGGTTTCGCCTGATATGGCTCTGCATCGGGATTTAATATGCTGTACATCAGGTGCGCGTCGGCCACACTACGCGTCATCGGCCCGTAGGATACGATGGACTGCCAGGAAGGAAAGCAGGGCTCTCGAGGAATAGCACCGAAACTCGGCTTGAAACCGACGATACCGCAAAATCCCGCGGGAATCCGGATCGATCCGCCGCCGTCGCCACCCAGCGAAAAAGCACCCAGGCCGGCAGCAACCGCAGCGGCCGCACCACCCGAAGAACCGCCACAGGTTCGATCCAGGTTCCAGGGGTTTGAAGTAAGGCCGTAAAGCTCAGAGTGGGTAATTCCAGTCAGGCTGAACTCGGGACAGGTGGTCTTGGCGAAAATAATAGCACCGGCCTGTTCGAGCAATTCGATCGCTTTGCAGGTTTCATTCGGTACGAAATCCCTAAGGATCTTCGAACCGTTGGCGCAGGGATAACCCGCGAGAAACTGTGAGTCCTTGATGGTTATTGGTAAACCGCATAGCGGCCCACCGGACTCTTTTTTGAGTTTTTTGTCAGCTTCGCTGGCTAGCTGGCGGGCCCGGTTGTATAACTTTTGCGCGAATGGATTGAGGTAGGGATCAACCTTCTCGGCATGCGCTATGGTTTGTTCGAGTAAATCTGAAGCACTAATTTCACCTGTATTTAATGCATCAATTTGTTGTATTGCTGTTTTTTTTATGTAGTGCATATTGTATCCAGGATTTGCAAACATCGGGCGGTGAATACGAGCACCGCCCGTTGAACAGGTCAACGACTGTACTACCGGCTCTTTATGGCGATAGTACAATCGTTTCAGGGTTTTTAATAGCCAGTCCATCGATTAAAAACCCGTTAGCCAGGTTTAAGCTGCTACTGTTTCTTCCAGAACAGGTACTTCAGCCAGATAAGCCTGGTCAAGGTACTCAAGCTCAGTCGCAATCCCTTCAATTGGTGCAATTTGAGCTTTTGCACGACTGGCAATTTCGTCTTTCGACAGGTTCTCGATTTTGCTCGCCAGTGACCACAGATGGCCATTGGTGTCGACCAGGACACCGGTTCTGTCTCCCCAATAAGCGTCGAACAAGGGCGTACGAATGCCGGCGCCGGCTTCGACTGCACGGTTCCAGCTAGCATCGACATCGTCAACATATAAATGCGTTTGTGATGCAGAACCATTGATTGCCAGGGGTGATAGAGCTCCCTGCTCTGGAGCCTCCTGATTGAGGGCAATGATGCTGTTTCCGATTTTGATAGTCGCGTGTACGGCAACAGATTCATCTGCGCCAGCATGGCGAGTCTGCAGTTCAGCACCAAAGGCGGCCTGGTAAAATGCAACAGCGCTATCAACGCCGTTAACAGTCAGACATGGGGTGGCTGTTCTGTAACCACGAGGGATAGGTGATACTTTCTTACTCATTTCTCTAAATTCTCCAATGTCAGGACGAAGCCTGAGTTCAAGTGACTTGCTTCTTCAAACAAGGGCTGATGCCGGAATCATTGAAGATTTCGACATCATGGTGCATAATGTAGTCATAATAGTCAGATTTGTCAACACCATGAATCAAGATGTCGAACTAGGAATCACCGGATCGGTCACCCAGGCCGACCTGGCACCATTGCGAGACACTGCCCGCCTGGGTGAATATGCGCTGGTTTATCGTATCCAACGTCTGCACCAGGGTGGCGGTTACGGTGACCAGGACAAGCACCCGATGTCCTGGGCAGTGGCAGTTTATGTCGATTCGCAACTCTGCCGCGTATTTAATGCGCGCGGTTCAGGGCGCGAATGGAATAGCATCGATCGTCTGGGTGGCTGGTTACGCGACCAGGGATTCTGGTGCTGGTGGACGCGTAACGATCTCGAACCGCTGGGTACCGCACTCGCGGAAGCCGAGGATTCAACAGATTTGCCATTCGCAATATTGCCTGATCCTCCGGTTTCACCGCTCTAATGGCACTATCCACTCACATTGATTTTAACTTCCGATCACTCATCGAGGGGAAACCCGGCTCTCTATGGCAACGCGAATTCCTGGCACTCTGGCCCGCTTATCGGCAATGGTTTTTACGCGATGGCGAGCGCGATCGACCGACTTATTTAGAATCGGTACAGGCACTGGAAAAATACATGCCCGAGTTGATACCTACTTATGAAACGATGGTAGAACTCGCCGGCGGCAGCGATCACGCCGCTCGATTTCTCGCCCAGTATTGCCCACCGCCTTTATTCCGGGGCTGTTCACAGGCAGTGTATATCCAGGACGAACCCGTCATCGTGCGTAACTATGATTATTCGCCTTTTGTTTTCGACGGCCTGTTAATGCGAAGCCATTTCGACCAACGCCCGGTGATCGCGATGATCGACTGTATGTCGGGTGTGCTCGATGGCATGAATGCAGATGGCCTTGCGGTGTCGATGTCTTTCGGTGGACGCGAGGAGTTTGGCAAAGGCTTCGGCATTACAATCTTACTGCGTTATATCCTCGAGTATGCGAGCAACGTTACAGAAGCGATCGAACTGGCGAAAGATATTCCGGTACACGGCGCCTATAACGTGACACTGCTCGATCGCAACGCTAACTATTCCACGCTCAAGATAGCAGCCGATACGATGACACAGGTTAGCAACGCGCCTATCGCGACCAATCATCAAGCGGGTAGTAGCTGGCCGAAGTATCAGGAAAGGGTGCAAAGCGCACTGCGATTCGAGTATTTAACCGATGTCGTTGACCAGGGTGCGCACAGTGCTGATAGCTTCGCCCGGCAGTTTTTACAGCCACCCTTGTTCAACACCGAGTTTGCCAAAGGCTTCGGCACTCTTTATACCGCGGCCTACTATCCCGCCCGGAGT
>JAPUFZ010000008.1 GCA_027293245.1 Gammaproteobacteria bacterium | reverse complement strand
ACCAGGGTAATCACAATGGCCCGCGGGGTCGGCTTGAATCGCCGCTTAAAAATAATCATATCGCGATGTTGGCTTCATCGAGTAAACTAAATCCTGTAAAAACTGGAGTCGATCACAGCGCGGACCAGGGCGGGTTGGTCTTTGCCCAGTGGTTTAATTCCGAAATAAAATTCAACATTACTAGTGATCATAAAAATTATAATCTTGCTACTGTTAGCACTGATACTCATCAGTCTCGGAGCCGGCATGGTAAGCCTGATCAAAGACCGTGGCGAGACGAATCGTACCGTAAAATTTTTAACCATTCGAATAGTATTGTCGATAGCGCTATTTGTGCTGCTGGTGGTATCTTTTTTAATGGGCTGGATACAGCCGCACGGCCTGCTACCATCTTCCCCCTGAGTTCCCCTCCGTAATAATCCACACACCCTCTAGGGTAGCCAGGCATGTCCATAGACTATTTCGTAGCTGACAATGAATTTCCCCGCATCGTACCCCAGTTGCCGGTAACATTGTTCCAGGCGTTTAAATCTCGCAGCTGTAGTTAGCCCCCTGTTTCGATTTATATCCGCGTTACTGGCGCCGGTATCTTTCAGGTCTTTAAATATCTGGCCAAACTCCTGGTATTCAAGGCGGATGGTTTCCGCATCGACCACCGGTTGCGAGAACCCGGCAGCCATCATTGCATCCCCTATATCGTGCATATCGATAAATAGATGCACATGTGGATTTCGATCGATCTCGAACCAGCTCTCGCGCAACTCTTTCAGCGTCCCGGGACCCAGGGTCGCGAACATCAACAGGCCACCGCTTCGACCGATGCGGGCAAATTCGTGCAAGGTGCCACCCAGATCGTTAACCCATTGTAATGCCAGATTCGAGAACAGCAAATCAAAACTGTTATCGGCGAAAGGCATGGTTTCCATGTCCGAGTTCACCAGCCGCTTTTTACGTAGCAGGCCATACTGCTGGCTGGTTTCCCGGAGCATCGAATATGCCAGGTCCAGACTGATAATTTTGCAGCGCGGATAAGTCTTTTGTAAGCCGGCCACGGCCTGGCCGGTACCACATCCAATATCGACCAGGCTGGTCGGCTGGTGGCGAATGTACTGCAAACGCTGCAAAAGCCTGTTCAATACTTCTTTCTGCAATATAGCCGCACTATTGTAGCCTTTAGCTGCACGATTGAAGGATTTTTTAATTGCAGATTTATCTAATCGAGGTAGATTAAGCAAGTCCAACGATGAAGCCTTAAATTTTGATGGGTTTAGTAAAGTTCATCGAACCCAAAGGATAGATACGATAAAAACGGCGCATGCGCCGTGGTCGCGATAGATTCTACCTGAATCTTTGAATCTGGAACACTCCATTGGGTCGCGCTTAAAAGCTAACATTATAGCCGGTTCTCGATAACACCTGCAGCGCTTCTCCTGGCGCATACTGCGCAACCCATTATATTCTGATAGAGTGACCGGCACAGGATCAGGAAAATAACCACAGGCCATTGTGACTGCAACCACCCTAACCACCATCGGTTTGATTGTTTTCGCCTATTTGCTGGGCTCGATCTCATCGGCAATCTTACTCAGCAAGCTGATGGGTTTTACCGACCCCAGGAGCGAAGGTTCAAACAACCCCGGGGCCACCAACGTACTGCGCATAGCCGGCAAAAAGGCTGCATTCTTCACGCTGGTCGGTGATTGCCTTAAAGGACTGATTCCAGTGTTGATGGCGCATTGGCTTACCGATGACTATGTGGTGATTGCACTGACCGGATTCAGTGCTTTCCTGGGGCATTGCTTTCCGCTGTATTTCGGCTTCAAAGGGGGTAAAGGCGTGGCGACAGCTATCGCCGTAAGCGTTGGATACGAGTGGCTGGCCGGTGCCATTATCATAGCAATCTGGCTTTTATTTGCGAAAGTTTTCAAGATTTCATCACTGGCGGCGATCGTTGCATTTACTGTATTACCAGCCCTGATCTACTGGCAGGATGCCTCCTGGGTCACCACCGGCATTTTCGCGCTGATGTCATCAATCCTGATCTGGCGTCACAAAGGCAACATTCAACGGCTATTACAGGGAACTGAGGCTTAGTCTTTACCATCCAACTCGCTAGCCTGAAACCTCAGTCAGGTCTTCCAGCGACCAACGTGGCAGCACATCGAAAATATCTTCATCGCATTGCCCTGCGAGCAATCGCAAGGCACCGGCATAGGCAATCATTGCACCATTGTCGGTACAGTATTCAGGCGCTGGATAATATACGCTTGCACCGCGTCCTATGGTCAGTTTGTCCAGGGTCTCGCGTAAGCACCGATTCGCACCCACGCCTCCGGCTACCACCAGTCTCGAATAACCTGTCTCGGTCAATGCACGATCACACTTGATGCGCAAGGTGCTAACCACTGCCTGCTGGAAAGCGAATGCAATTTCGCCGCGCAGCTCCGCATCTAACGGGCTGTGTTTTCGAATAGTATTCATCGCATAGGTCTTCAGGCCACTAAAGCTGAAATCGAGCCCTGGACGGTTGATCATAGGTCGTGGAAACGAAAATCGCGTCCCGCTAGCCTGATCGGCCAATGCGGCAAGCTCCGGGCCACCGGGATAAGGCAGGTCGAGTAGTTTAGCCGTCTTGTCAAAAGCCTCGCCTACCGCATCGTCGAGTGTTTCACCCAGGATCGTGTACCTGCCCACCGCTTTCGCGTCGACCAGCAGGGTATGACCTCCTGAAACCAGCAGGGCCACAAATGGAAACTCGGGTTTGTGCGCGTCCAGCATCGGTGCCAACAGGTGCCCCTCCATATGGTGAATTCCAAGTACCGGTTTTTCCAGCGCCCAGGCAAGCCCCCGGGCGAGGCTGGCGCCTACCATCAATGCGCCCATCAAGCCGGGACCACGGGTATAGGCAATCGCGTCGATATCGCCAATAGCGCCGAACTCATCGAGTATTTCGCGTATCAACGGTGCCACCTTGACCACATGATCCCGCGATGCAATCTCAGGCACAACGCCACCATATGGCCGATGCTTTTCGACCTGCGAATACAATCGCTGCCACAGGCGGCCCGTATTGGTATCAAACAGGGCAATACCCGTTTCATCGCATGAACTTTCCAACCCTAATACCTTCATTTTTACCTCAAAAACACCAACTTATTTGTATTTGGCAATTGATATTTAGCATTGCCTCCTTATAATTGCTCGGCTCGAAAAGAAGCGCGGTATAATGCTGCGCCTGATATCCACCAAACCTGGACTAGTTTTAATATGCCATCAGTCAAAGTAAAGGACAACGAACCATTTGATTTCGCTCTGCGGCGTTTCAAAAGGTCCTGTGAAAAAGCCGGGGTTCTCACCGAGACCCGCCGTCGCCAGCATTATGAAAAACCGACATCGGTACGCAAACGTAAATCGGCGGCAGCAGTAAAACGCAATTTCAAACGCATTTCCAAGGATTCCATCACACGAAGACGTATGTACTGAGGTTGGTACTTCTACAAGATGACTGACAGTACACTCAAACCCAGACTTCAGTCTGATATGAAGTCGTCAATGAAAAGCCACGACAAACCTCGCCTGCTGGTGGTCCGCCTGATGCTCGCTGCCATCAAGCAAATCGAAGTAGACGAAAGAATCGAGCTGGATGACGATCGAATCATCGCAGTACTCGACAAAATGACCAAACAACGCCGGGAGTCCATCGAACATTTTTCCAAAGCCTCGAGAGACGATCTCATTGCCATCGAAGAATTCGAATTACAAATTATCAGGGAATACCTGCCACAGGCTCTTTCTGAGGCTGAAATTAATACGCTGATCGAGCAATCCATCGAAGCCACGGGCGCCGCTTCGATTAAGGACATGGGCAAGGTTATCGGCAGGCTAAGACCTCAATTGCAAGGCAGAGCAGATATGAGCATGGTGAGCCAACTCATCAAATCCAGGCTCGTTCCAAGCTGAGAATTGTGGCTCGTGCCTAACGTATTCCAGTTTCTGGAGGTGCACCGCGCCAACCCCGCCAAAAAGTCCGCGCTTAATCGGGTAAAAGAATTCAACGAAATATACACAGATTACAATCGACAAGACGCCGCCAGTCAGGCCGAACGCTGTATTGAATGTGGCAATCCTTACTGCGAATGGAAATGTCCGGTACACAACTATATTCCTAACTGGCTGAAACTGGTTGCCGAGGGCAACCTCATGGAAGCCGTCGAAATGTGCCACAAAACCAACAGCCTGCCCGAGGTCTGTGGCAGGATATGTCCACAGGACCGACTTTGCGAAGGTGCCTGTACCCTGAACACCGGGTTTGGTGCGGTGACTATCGGCTCGGTGGAAAAATACATTACCGATACTGCGATCGCTCAAGGTTGGTCTCCCGATCTTTCGGCAGTGGTTGACAGCGGCAGGAAAGTAGCCGTAGTCGGCGCGGGTCCTGCCGGCATCGGTTGTGCTGACATCCTCGCACGAAATGGCGTCAAAGCGGTGGTCTACGACCGCTATCCGGAAATTGGGGGCCTGCTCACATTTGGCATTCCACCATTTAAACTCGAGAAAGAGGTAATTACGCGCAGACGCACTATGTTTGAAAACATGGGCATAGAATTTCGTCTGAATACTGAAATCGGTAAGGATATCGCCTTCGATAAATTACTCGCAGACTATGATGCCGTGTTTCTTGGCATGGGGACCTATACCTATATGAAAGGCGGGTTTCCTGGCGAAGACAAGTCCGGTGTCTTCGAAGCACTGCCTTACCTGGTTTCCAACATTCATCATGAAATAGAATTTGACACCACTGAGGTGCCCGAGTTTATTAATTTCACTGATAAAAAAGTCGTGGTACTCGGTGGCGGTGACACCGCGATGGATTGCAATCGTACCGCCATTCGACAAAATGCCAGCCGTGTCACCTGTGCCTATCGTCGCGATGAGGCTAACATGCCGGGTTCCATGCGTGAGGTCGCCAATGCCAGGGAAGAAGGCATTGAATTTCTATTTAACCGGCAACCGGTGGAAATTGTCGGTGATTCCACGGTTGAAGGGGTCAAACTGATATCGACCAGGCTTGGCGAACCTGATCAACAGGGTCGTCGCAGGCCCGAATCGATTCCAGGGTCAGAGGAAATTCTACCTGCTGACGTGGTTGTGATTGCATTTGGTTTTCGTCCGGATCCAGCCGAATGGTTTTCAGACTTTTCGATCGACACCGACGAAACAGGTAGAGTCACTGCTCCCGAGCGCAATAATTATCCGTTTCAAACATCGAATCCAAATATATTTGCCGGCGGCGATATGGTGCGCGGATCGGACCTGGTGGTTACCGCTATCTATGAAGGCCGAAAGGCGGCCGAAGGAATTCTGGATTACCTGGAGGTTTAGGTTTTGGCATTTCCCGAGTTGAAAAATGATCGTTTAATCAAGGCCCTGTTACGCCAGCCTACCGATACCACACCAGTATGGATTATGCGTCAGGCGGGCCGATATTTACCCGAATACCGTGAAACCCGGAAAGCCGCGGGTGGCTTTCTCGACCTCTGTAAAAACAGGGAGCTAGCCTGCGAAGTCACCCTTCAACCATTACGTCGTTTCAATCTCGATGCAGCCATCCTGTTTTCGGATATTCTGACTATTCCAGATGCGATGGGACTGGGTTTATATTTTAGCGAAGGCGAGGGACCGAAATTCGAGCGCCCGCTGCGAAGTAAAGCCGATATTGACCACCTGGCAGTTCCGGATCCAACAGAAAAACTTCGCTACGTCTCAGACGCAATTAGCCTGGTCCGAAAAGAGCTTGATGGCGCCGTACCCCTGATTGGTTTTAGCGGCAGTCCCTGGACCCTGTCGACTTATATGGTTGAGGGTGGTAGCTCCAAGGACTACCGTCACGTCAAGGGGATGATGTATGAGAATCCCGCCAGCATGCACCGTTTACTGGATATTCTGGCTCAATCTGTTGCCGCCTACCTGAATGCGCAAATAGAGGCAGGCGCCCAGGCGCTAATGATTTTTGACACCTGGGGCGGAATACTGACTCCAGAGACTTATCGCAGTTTTTCTCTCGATTATATGCAGCAGATCCTGTCGCTGTTACATCGACAGTATGATGGTCAAACCATACCGGTAACGTTATTCACCAAGGCCGGTAGTCAATGGATTGAAATGATAGCGGATACCGGCTGTGACGCGGTCGGACTTGACTGGACCATTGATATTGATGAAGCCAGGCGACGCGTCGGCGACAAGGTGGCCTTACAGGGTAATCTGGATCCCTGCACATTGTATGCTTCACCCGAGGTTATTCGCAATGCGGTGAAAGACATCATAACAAAATACGGCCCCGGCGCCGGTCATGTATTTAACCTCGGCCATGGCATTCACCCCGCGGTAAACCCTGATCACCTCGCAGTATTGATTGACGCAGTGCACGAATTTGGACACGCGATACGCCAGCAACCCGGGTCATCAGGCTAAAAAATATCCTCGACAATTTCCTCTTCGTTTTCAGGCTGGTTTTCAACTGATCGATAAATCGAACCGTCCCCCGATCCGGAAACAACTTTTTCTTCCGGTGCAAATTCAACCCTGAACACCTCGAACCGGCTGTTCACGGTATCCCGTCCTGCACGCTTGCCGGTTGCGGAGTCAATTCGAACCGTAACCAGACCGTCGGGTTGCTCTTCGAGGTTTTCCGGCCGGCCGTCGAGCGCAACTTTCATATAGCTTAGCCACATCGGCAAGGCCGCTCGTCCACCCGTTTCTCTGCCTCCCAGTGTTTGCTGACTATCGAATCCAACCCAGGTCGTGGTTACCACCTGATCATTAAAACCACTGAACCAGGCATCAATCTGATCATTGGTGGTTCCGGTTTTGCCCCCAATATCTGCGCGCCCTAATGCCTTGGCTCGCACTGCAGTACCGCGTTTGACTACTTCTCGCAGCATCGAACGCATGATATAGGCATTTTGCGCCGAGATGACTCGCGGTGCATACAGGATCGATTCTCCTTCCTCGACTATGACCAGATCCGCATCATTGATCGGGGATGTCTCGACCTCAGCCTTGAGTTCCAGCCTCTCCAACGATTCGAGTTCGCAGTCCTGACATACGCTCAGAGGTTCATGTTCGAATATGACTTCACCGTTACCGTTTTCGACACGGCTAATAACATAGGGTGTTACCAGATACCCACCATTTGAGAAAACCGCGTAGGCGCGTACAATTTCAAGCGGTGCAAATGTGCCACTGCCCAACGCCAGCGACAGATCATAGGGCATGTTCTCGCGTTTGAAACCAAATCGTTCCACGTATCTTGTTGCATGACGTAAACCTATGGCCTGCAATATCCGTATCGACACCAGGTTCCTGGATTTCACCAGCCCCTCGCGTAAACGCGTGGGTCCATAAAATTTGCCGGAATAATTTTCCGGTCGCCAGGTTGCTTCGAGAGAGTCGTCATCAAACACGACCGGAGCATCGTTAATGATGCTCGCCGCGGTGAAATCCTTTTCCAGGGCCGCAGAGTAAATAAACGGCTTAAAATTGGAACCCGGTTGCCGCCGGGCCTGGGTCACACGATTGAATTTACTTTTAAAATAATCGAATCCACCGACCATTGAGCGAATCGCACCATCCGAGGAATCCAACGATACGATCGACCCTTCCACCTGTGGGACATCGGCAAGCAACCAGTGACCGTCGCGTTGCTCAAGCCAGATAACGTCCCCAATCGATAGAACATCTTCAATCTTCTTGGGTGCCGGCCCCTGCTTGTTAGCATCCTGATAAGGTCTGGCCCATTCGATTCCGCCCTTGAAAGCTAATTCAATATTTTCATAATTCGAAATCAGGACAGTAGCATAAGGCTCGATATCGACTTTTGAACCTTCGGTATCCCGGGTGTTAAATTCGTCGTCCAGGTTCGGATGTATCGAAATAACCACGCCTTTGCGCAGCTCACCCACGCGTTGATCAACCACCAGGTCCTCGTCAAACGGGTCTTTGATCACGTCTTCCAGATTGATCGATCCGATAGGGCCGCGGTAACCATGCCTGCGGCTATAATCGAGAAGAGCCCGTCGTAATGCCAGATTCGCTACCCCCTGAAGCTCACCATCGATACTGGTATAAACATTCATACCGGCTTTATACACTTCATCTCCATACTGCTCGAAAAGCTCAGCACGAATCAGCTCGGCCACATAATTGGCGTCGGCAATGGTGGCGGTGACATGTAACTCTGCGGTGACAGGTTCGGCCAGGGCCAGTTCATATTCCTCATCGGAGATGTAATTCAATAGCCGCATGCGCCCGAGAATATGGTCACGCCTGGATAGCGCCCGCTCGGGGTTGATGATGGGATTATACTTTGAAGGCGCCTTCGGCAGACCTGCAATCATCGCGACCTGCGCCACGCTGAGATCCTGCAGGGATTTGTCGTAATAAACCCGCGATGCCGCAACAATGCCGTATGAGCGGTGGCCGAGGAATATTTTATTGACGTACAACTCGAGTATTTTCTCCTTACTGAGTTCAGTTTCAATTTTCAACGCCAGCAGAATTTCATTGAGCTTGCGGGTATAGGTTTTTTCCGAACTGAGAAAGAAATTACGCGCTACCTGCATGGTTATCGTACTACCGCCCCGGGTTTTCTTACCCGTGACTACGAGTTCATAAGCCGCGGCGACCAAAGCGACTGGATCGACACCCAGATGATTCCAGAACTGGTCGTCCTCTGCCGCAACAAAAGCATTGACGACATGGGTCGGAATTTTTTCAAATTTAACCGGCGTGCGACGATGTTCACCGAACTCGGCAAGCAAAATTTCATTTTTGTCAAATATCCGTAGGGGTACCTGTAATTGGGCGTCTTCCAGATGCTCAATTGAGGGCAATGCAGGCACTAGAACAGTGTAAACATAGAATACGCCCGCGAGTAACAGCAGTAACCCCGCGGTAAACAGCCAGGACAGGATGATTACTAGCTTTTTCATCGGCTTAGGCTATATATATAATGAAACATATGAAAAGTATCGACAACAGTAATATCTTGCACTAGACTCTTTAATTGATTGATTAAAATAATTTACCATTTATACACTTACAGTTAGATCTTAATGTAGTTTGTAACACAAGATCTTCGAACATAGGCACATATAGAGGACACCTGTGTTTTTATCGCGAAAAAAGCCACCGCTCATTGGGTTAGACATTAGTTCTACCACCGTCAAGATTATGGAACTGAGTAAAACCGGATCCAGCTATCGAATCGAAGGTATCGGTGTCGAGCCCCTGCCGGCTAATGCCGTCGTCGAAAAAAATGTCGTCGAAATCGAAGCCGTAG